>NZ_JBGFSP010000010.1 GCF_041227145.1 Bacteroides sp. AN502(2024)
CGAAAAAAACAGCCATTTTAAAAAGAACTGTTTCTTAATGCCATATTATTGGGGTTTTCTAAAATTCGAGAACTTGGAATCATATGGGCGTGAAAACGAAACGTACAAAAGCATAATACTCGTTTGAGGATATAAGGATTTGATAATTAAATATATAAGTAAAAATAATAGGATAGAGTACTATAAAACGAAACGTACAAAAGGTTTAAGTTGGTTTAGTTTTGGTTTAAGACGAAAGCAAAGTGTTTAAGCAGGTGTTTAATGCGGCTTTGCTTCAGGTTTAATTTGCTTTAATCGCATGGGCGGTCAGGTGGCTTTTTAGAGGCTTTCTGACCGCTTCCTTTTGTTTGGCGGCAATGCTTACAAATGGGCAAGAACTGCGTTAAATGGGGCTTTTGCCCGTATGTCTGTTCGTTTCCTAACATGGAGTCGGTATTGGAAAGGTGAGGTTGCAAATGGAACACAAACACTGTTTAATGGGTATTTAACCGCCTGTTAAATGAGCCTTCGGAAATGATAGAATTAAGGTAGTAAATGTTCGTGTAGGTAGGAGGTAAAATGGTACGTTTCGTTTAAAAAAATAGGTGTTGGGTATAGTGTTGGGTATAGTTATCGGTAGGGGAATACTCCCCCCAAATGGCAAAAATGACTATAAAAAAGCGGCTTTTTCGTGAAAATCTACCCCTTTAATTCCTTTTTGAATATAGGAAAAATAACGGCTATAATCTGTATAAGTAATTGATTATAAATGTTTAACACATGGTTTACTCTCCAAAAATGAAGAAGATAGCTAATCATCATCCTTTTTGCCCCATTTTAGGGATGTCGGCAGTATGAATGTAGACAGTGTGTTGGTGTACCGAATTAGCCGACATTGGCAATAGTATCGGTGTTCGCATTGGTTGCATTTTTTTCAAAACGCTGTTGCATTTGGGCTATGCGCTCACGTAACCGACCAATTTCTTCTGCTTGCTGTACAATTTGAGCGTCTTTTTTTTGGATAAACACATCAAACTGTTGTAGAACGGGAGCAAGTTTATCATTATCTGAAACAAGTACAGGTGCATTTATATCTAAATTACTCACACGCATGTGTCCAATGCCTGTGAGTAGCCACATAGCATTAACATCGAGTATTCTCACGATTTTCTCAAGGACATCTGCTTTAGGCATGATACCTTTGATATAACCGCGTATATTTCCTTCACTTACACCTATTTTATTGGCGAATACGGTATTCTTCCCATTGCCATATTCTTGGACTAACGCCCCGATTCTATCGTGAATTGTTTCGTTCATACATGCATATTTCATTATAAAATTAAATTTATCACGATTTTATTTGATTATTCGTGAGAAATTACGATATTTGCAACGGATTAAAAAATTAACCAGCGCCCAAATATACGAAAAAAAGGTGATATGGTGAATTTAAGGTGTAAAACATAAACAAGCAACAATGAAAAAGTACATTCATGTGACTAAGGAAGATCGTCATTTTTTGGCACAAGCATTCGGAGTGTCGGACGTTACGGTATGGAAAGCGCTCAAATATGAGCAGGACACGAGCACCATTCGGAAAATTCAGTTTCACGCGCTTCAACGTGGTGGTATTCTAATGATTGTTTCCCCCGCAATGGAAACAATGCACGATGCTGACGGCTATATGCGTCAGTATTTCCCCAATGGTGTGATGCTGGAATGCGACAAGAACACGGGGCGTGTGGACATCATCAAGGACGGCAAGCCGGTGAAGAACTACAAAAACGTAATGTTAAACCAGTTTCCTGCCATACAGGCGGAAGCACAAAACCTTTAAGCCATGAGCAAAAACAGGATCAATCGTCAAGGTGGTACTCGAAAACAATCTCAACCCCTTTCTTGTAGGCCAGATTTGAGAATAGAGATTTCATTAGTTCAACCCTTAAATATGCCTGTTCCAGACAGGAATATTGAAAGGATAAAGGCAGCGTCAGGGTGCCTTCTTCATCAAATGAATGTTGTAAATAGTTTGGTTCGGGTGCAAGATCGGACTTTTCCCATACAATCAAGAAAGCCCGAGCCACAACTTGTAGAATGCCTGATATATCAGACAGAAACTCTTCTAAATATTCTCGAACGTTATGTTCTTCCACAGCTGGAGCGGACAAGTGACAGTAAATATTGACTTCCATAAATGTAATTTTAACAACCGCTACAAATATACGCAAATTATGGAATATTACGGTAACACGCTTTGTATAAGCCATGCAGAATTAACGGCAGGCATCATGTCGAAATCTAACCTTAACTACTATGTAAGAGAGGGGAAGATTAAGCAGGTGCAACGTGCCTGTTATGGTACACCCGCGCTGTTTGCCGTTGAAAGCCTGCCATTAAAATACCGCACGGAGGTTTACCGCCGCAACCCCGACTTACAGGAAAAAGCCGACAGCAAGCCTTTCATGGATACAATCACCCCGGACGGACAGGCCATGCGGTTTTATGAGGCCTACGTGCTGCCCGATGGTCGCCATCTCTCCCCCGAGAAGCAGGCGGAATACTCAAACAACTGTGCCATCATGAATGCTTTTCGGCAGTGTATCGAAACCAGCAACAGTCACCGCATGCGTCAGAGCAAACCGCGTGTGAATAAGACGGAGTTCTGGCGCAAGGCCGCGGCAGCCCTGCCTCGCCTGACTGACCGCTTCCCGCACTCGTTACCCGAAAGCGATCGCCGCCTGCAACGCAAGTTCAACGAGTACCTGCACGAGGGTTATGCGTGCTTCATCAGCAAGAAATTCCAGAATATCAACGCCGCAAAGGTGGATGACGAAGACAAGGAAAGCGTTTTAACGGTCATACTTGCGCACCATAACAACCTTGACGACGTAACAATCGCGGGGTATTATAACCGTGAAGCCCGCAAGAACGGCTGGAAAGAGATCACCCCCTCCGCCGTCGGTGTGTGGCGAAAGAAAAAAGACCTTATAATTTCAGTCGGCCGCCGCGGTCTTACGAATTTCCGCAACGAAAAGAGTATGCAAGTGAAGCGCAGCCGTCCGACCGCTCCGTTCCTGATGTGGACGCTTGACGGTTGGGATGTGGAACTGCTCTATCAAAAGACCAAGACGAACAGCAAGGGACACAACGTTGCCAATTACGACAACCGTCTGACGTTGGAGGTGGTGCTTGACCCGTGTATAAATTACCCGATAGGGTATGCCATCGGCACGCACGAGACCCCCGATTTGATAGCCGAAGCACTGCGCAATGCAGCCAAGCACAGCGAGGAGCTTTTCGGGGTCATGCTTCGGGCAAACCAGATACAATGCGACCACTATGCCATTAAGGCCATGACGCCTGTTTATGGCGTGATGGGCAAATTGCTGACCCCCGCCCGCGTGAAGAACGCCAAGTCAAAGGTAATAGAACCGTATTTCGACTACCTGAATGAAACCTACTGTAACAAGTGGAACAACTGGAGCGGCTACGGCGTGACGACGAACCCGAAACGCCAGCCCAATGCGGAAGCCCTGAACAGGCTTCGGCACAGTTTCCCCGACGAGGCAGGCGTCCGCCGCCAGATAGAGGAAATGATACAGGCTGAACGCGCCTTAAAAATAGCGCAGTTCCGCGCATTGATGGAGAACCTGCCGACGGAACGCCGCCTGCCTTTGAACCGTGAGGCGTATCTGTACAGCTTCGGCGCGGCGACAGGCTTCAAGAACGCCATCGAGGGCAGCGGCCTGCGCCCCACGCTTCTGGGTATGAAGCGCGACTATGACTGTTTTGACATCCGTTTCAGGGAACACACGGGAACACGCTGGACGGTCAAGTACGATCCTGACAACCTGCATGAGGTTCTGGCTGTGAATGAAGACGGCACGCTGCGTTTCATGCTGACAGAAAAATACGTGCAGCCGATGGCACTTGCCGACCGAAAGACGGGTGATGCCGCGGAACTTCAAAAGGTGTTTGATTTTAACGAACGGCTGGAGGGGTACGTTCTGGAGAACCTGAATGCCGCTTATGAAAAGGCCGATACGTACATGCGTGAGGATAATACGTTAAACCGCCTACTGTTATGTGACAGCCGCGGCCAGCATAAACTGCCGAAAGCGCAGAAACGTCTGAAAGCTGTTGATGTGGAGGCGATAGAAGTTAAGACGGTGGAAGTTCCCATTATACCGCAGGGCGCACCCTCGACAGATAAAGACGATTATTCAATTTTCTAAAACGAAATAAGATGCAAAAGGACGAAAAACAACAGATTGCCGCACGTCTTAAAGACTACTGCGCGCAGAAAGGCAGCCAAAACAAGGCGGCCAACAGCATGAACGGCGTAAGCGCGGCCACTGTCAGCAAGGTGCTGGCAGGAGATTGGGACACCATCAGCGAGGAAATGTGGCGCACGATAGCCGCCCAGACGGGACACGAGGCAAAAGCGTGGCGCATTGCTGAAACACGCGCGTACAGCCGCATGGGCTTCCTGCTTGACAATGCCCGCGAGGACAGCCTTGTATTGGCCGTTACGGGTGATGCCGGATGCGGTAAGACGGAAGCCATAAAGAACTACGCCGCCGCGCACCGCCACGTTTACCACCTCTGCTGCTCCGAGTATTGGAACCGCCGCACGTTCATGGGCAAGCTGCTGCAATGTATGGGTGTGGACTTCACGGGCAGCACGGTGTCGGATATGATGGACGACATCATCGACACGCTCAAACGCAAGGAAAATCCGCTTGTGGTGCTTGACGAGGCCGACAAACTTTCGGATCAGGTGCTTTATTTCTTTATCAGCCTTTACAACCAGCTGGAGGGACACTGTGGAATCATCCTTTGCGCCACCAATTTTCTGGAGAAGCGCATTAAAAAAGGGCTGCGCACCAAACGCAAGGGGTACGAGGAAATTTACAGCCGCATGGGACGCAAGTTCGTGGAGTTGCAGGTGGTGAACAGCGAGGATGTAGCCGCCATTTGCGTAGCAAACGGCATTACAGCCACGAACGCCATCAACCGCATAGTGGAGGACTGCGAATGTGATTTGCGTCGTGTAAAACGCGCTATTTGGGCTTTGCAAAAGGAGGATAAATAAATAGCTATGGGACGGGCGATAAGCAATAAAAACGTACTGACGGCAAAATTTGAGGTGGCCGACTTTGACGGGGCATTTCTTGCCAGCTTCGGACGGCCGGAACTGCGTGGCGCATGGATAATCTACGGCGGCAGCGGCTCAGGTAAAACCACCTTTGTGATGCAGGTCTGCAAGTACCTTACCCGCTTTCGTCGCGTGGCATATAACAGTCTGGAGCAGGGTTTAAGCCTGTCATTGCAAAAAGCATGGGAGCGCGTGGGCATGGCGGAAGTCGGCAACCGCATTATACTGCTGAATAAAGAACAGCTGAAAGAATTGCGCACCCGTTTGAAGAAGAAACAAAGCCCTGACGTGATTGTGATTGACAGCGTACATTATTTAAGACGCTTCAATATGGATCAGTACCAGACTTTGCGTGACGAGTTCCCCGGCAAACTGTTTATTTTCATTAGCCATGAAAAGGCAGGCCAGCCCAAAGGCACGATGGCACAGAACATCCGCTATGACAGTGAGATAAAAATACGTGTGGAGGGTTACAAGGCATTCGTCACTACCCGTTACGAGGTTGCCGACCTCGGTGAGGGCGGCGCGGACTTCGTGATATGGGAAGCAGGCGCACAGGAGTATTGGATTGATAAAATGTAAAATGATATGACAGAAAACAAAACGATGGATGAAATCCACAGGGATATTTTGAAGAAGTTCCACACCCTTTGCAGCGTGTTGGGGCTGACTGACGCGGAGAAACGCGCCATTGTGGAAAGCTACGGTGTGGAAAGCAGCCGCGACATGGATACCCACGATTTGATAAACGTGTGCGGTCAGCTTTCGGCACAGGTGAATGAAAAGACGGGCGCGGGTGAAATGGACAAACTGCGCAAGCGTGTAATGGCCGCCATCGGCGGCTATCTGAAAGCCACGGGCAAAGAGAGTAACGCCACGGTGATTAAAGGTATTGCCTGCCGTGCCACGGGACACACGGACTTTAACAAGATACCGCGTGAAAGGTTGCGCAATCTGGTGGCCGCGTTCAACAACAAGGTAAAAGACATACAGGCGGTAAATGACATTGCCGACACCCTGTTTATGCAAACACTGTTAGGTCATGGGAACAAAAGACAGGCAAATGCGTAAGGAGCGCAATCTGCGCTACTGGATGCGGAAGAAAGGCTACCTGTTCAACCGTGAACAACGGGTGGTCATACTTCCGGAGGACAGCAAGAACCGCAGTGCGGTACAGGAAAAACGGCTGCGGACATTGGGATATGATTTTCAGTATAATATGTTTCAAACAAATCAGTAATGAATATAAAGAGATTGATAAACGAAGTCGGAAGTTCGTACATCTCATATAGGCAATATTGCGATAAAGTAGCGATAGAAGCTCAAAAGTATATAGATTGGGACAATGATATAGGTTGTGAATACTTCCCTTCTGATGGCGTTTGTCTTACAACGACAGATGCAGATGTTTGTCCGGCTACTGCTTTCTTTAGAGTAATCGAAGAGAAGGGAAAGATTTCTCAATCGGAGTTTAAAAGTATCTGTGTATAACTAATAACAAAACAGGCATGAATAAAATAAAGAATCGCTGGCTTGCTCTACGAGCCTATAAAATCAGAGTTAAACAATACCCTTACAATGAGCTATTGATTGATAGAAACAATCTCGCTTTTGTCCGTAGAGAAAATGACGGAAACCGATGTGATTGTTTCGGGCATTGGCGTAACTATTGGAATACGATGCCATTTTAATAAACTAATAACAAATCAGGTATGAGTGTAAAAAGCGACATCATCAAAGTAACACCTCCTGCATTTGTCGGGGGTGGCAATCTGAAAGAAGACATCATCAGCAGCGGTCATTCGTGCGGGTATTGTCACGGTAACGGCTTCTTTTGGAGTGAAGAACTGCGGGAGCGTGTGAAAAAAGACTGCCCCGTGTGTAACGGTAGCGGTAAACTCGATGCCGTGATAACAATCGAGTGGAAACCATCAAATAATCATCAAAAATGAGAAAACCAACTTATCAACAGGTAATTAGAATGATAGTCGCCATGCCTTTTGCGTTGGTCGCCTTTGTTCTGATATTTTCAGGCATTTTGTTAAAAGCGGCGGGATGCTTGTGCGTGCTGGATTTTACAGCAGCCAAACGTGAAATAGAGCAGATGAACAGCATTTAATCCCTTTTTTAATAACTTCAAAATCCGTTTAATATGGAAAATGTAACAATGACAGCGGAAGAACGCCAAGAATTTGAGGCGTACCGCGCGGAGAAACAAAAGAAAGAAGCTTCGGCACAGCGCAAGCGGCAGCGCGAGAACTACGCCGCGATGGTAGATGACGAACTGCGTACCACACTACCCGTCCTCCAAGAGTTGAGCGAACAGATTAAGACGGTCAAGAACACCGTTTTCGGCAACTTCGACGCCATTCTGAGAATGAAGTCGGAGGTTCTGGGACTGACGAAAGACGACCAGCGCAGCCATACGTTTACCTCCGGCGACAGCAAACTGCGTCTTACCCTCGGTGTGAACACCATCGACGGTTACCGTGACACGGTGGAGGACGGCATCTCAATGGTCAAGGAATATATTGAAAGCCTTGCCAAAGATGAAACGAGCAAAGCCCTTGTGAATGCCGTGCTGCGTCTGCTTTCCCGTGACCAAAGCGGGAACATCAAGGCCAGCCGCGTGCTCCAGCTCCGTAAGATGGCCGAGGAAACGGGCAACGAGCGTTTTATCGAGGGTGTGCAAATCATCGAGGAAAGCTACCAGCCCACCGAAACAAAGAAATACATTCGTGCTGAATATAAAAACGAAAAGGGTGCTTGGGTAAATATTCCGCTCGGCATGACCGACGTGGAATAAAAAGCCGCGCCGGCTCCATCTGCTAAAATACAGCGAACCGGCGCAAAGCCTTTGCAAAAGGACATTTGCAAAGGTAATAAAAAGGAAGCAGATGGAGAAACGAAAACACCACGAAAGTACCATAGAGCGCATAAGGATGGTTCGAGCCATTACCGAGCGTTACTATGAAAGCGGCAATCAGGCACGATGTTACAAGGCCGTATGGCGGCAGCATATTTTCCCGACGTTCAAAATCTGCTATCGCACCTACATGAATTATTTAGGCATAGCGACCCCTCCGCCCGTGCAGCAGCCGAAGCAACTCACCTTGTGGGATGCACTCAATGAAAGCCCCTCGATCTGAACGCGGGGCTTTTTCTTATCCTTTCCGCAGCGTCGGGGCAATCCCCGTCACTTGCGCGGCAGAAAGTGTTGTTCGAAACGGAGCCAATACAGATATCTCTGATACTCCTTACCCAATTCATTACAGTATAAGAAAGACATCGTCCGGCTACTGGAAATTTAGGAGGTTTTAGTCTCCAATCTATGTTATTCTCAGTTTAACCGAATTTATCTGAACATTTTTCGGTATTGCCGTTATGTCCTGTGCGCTGGTGATGTACCGCTCGACACTTTCCATCAGTTCCGCGTGGTCGTGGTTAGTCGCCGAGGTGGTCAGCTGGAACCCTGAAAAGTTATCCCCCCGCAGCCCCTGCATGGCAGTGTTTATTTGGTCTATCAAATCAAGAAACTCCAGCGCGTCGGACATTTTCGGGTCGGCAGCCCCGTGTGTGCCGATGGCGCGTGTCACCAGATGCAGGCGCACGGCCACGTCTCCGCGTCGTGCGCCGTTGTTCTGCTGCCGCCACTCTATCGGCTCGAACTCCACGAACACGGCAGGCAAAGGCCACACCGCGCCGCCGTTAAGCGTCTGGACGTTGTTGTTCCACAGGTCTATAAACTGAATATCCGGCACGCGCTCGGTAAGACGTACGCAAATGGCCTGAAAAATTTGTTTTCTCATTTCCTTATGAATTTAGACAGTTGCATGTTGAAATCCGCGACGTTATCCGCGATGACATCCTTTATTATTTCCTGTGTCCGTCTGCCGTCGCCCACGAACTGACGCTGCGGCATGGTGAACTTTCGCATGTGCGCCCTTACCGTGTATTGCTTCCCTTTTTTGCTGGTTCGTGTATGTTGGCGGACAGGCTTTGTCCCCGTTCCGCCCTCATTGTGTATGGCTGCGTATGGGACTGCGGAAGTGAACCGCACGCCATTGTCCCGCACTTCTGCCTTGATGCTTCGGCGCATTGTTCCTGTAACCATCAGCAGCGACCCTTTCGCGTTGGGGTTGGCTCGGCGTTTCCATTTCTTTGTAAAAAACGCTTTCCGCTCGAAGTTCTTGTCGAACTCGTCGGAAAGTTCCACTCGCATATCGTCCAATATGTTCTTTTTAAGTTGTTCCCCGTCTATCATTTTGGGTGTGATTTTTATAGTTAAACAAAAAATAATTCGTACATTTGCCGATATGAAGAAAATTCCGCAAATAGTCAAGGATGCGGCACGTGATTTGATTAAAATGTACGGCGACGCCATCGACTACCTCGGCAAGTACGAGGGGGCGGATGCTTATATGTACCACTTCCCAGACGACAGCTGTACGGGTTATCCGTTTGTCTATCTTGTAAAAGACGGCAAGGTGGATATTGTAACAGAAAGCCCAGCATTATACATTATCGGGTTATTTGTTGAAAATGTCGATGAACCCGATGTTGAATAACTTGTTGTCAATTCTCATTATCCCGCGGCATACATGATTTTTAGTCGCACCCTCGTTTGCTAGATATTCGAGGTTTTTCCATTCATAACCTGACCCCTCGGAATTATCTGCCTGCGGTTCGATATACCGCAATGTGCCATCGGTAAATCGCTGTAATATGGTAGCGTGTCCGCCTCCGCCTTTCCATCCGATTGACAATTCATATACGCCGACCTCCTTACACACTTCATCAAAAAATTGCAAATACCGTTTGGGCGTTACTTTCTGGTAGCCTTTTGCCTCCAGCCATCCGTTCAGGCTGGTATGTTGTGCGGGTGTCCCGTCTGTATTTTTCCACGCTTCCCAACATTGCATACCGCGGCTTAAATATTCCAATTTCGAGCCGCGTGTGTTCGGCTTTGCTGTCACATTAAATCCCATCAGCCGCAACGCATAGGCAGAGGCGCACGTCTGGCAGTTTATGGCGTTAGGTTCATCCCTTTTTTGGTCGTATGCAGGATTAAGCCTGTAACGTGCGTGCTTATCCCGATACATTCCCTTTTCGTCAATCAGGTATTTCGGCACATAGGCAGGGTTTGCGCTTTGTTTGTCGGCTTCCTCCATAGTCATAGGCTTTTCGGCCATGATACCCAAAGCCTGCTCCAGTTCGTAGTTGTTTGCCGCGATAGCATCTTTTTCCGTGTCTGTAAGGGTGTCAGGCAACTGATCCCGCAACGTTCCGATGCGTTTTTCCTTGATGGCTTCCTCTGTCACCTGTTCGATAACCTTTTTTGCTTCGGTGGGAGCTTTGAAATACGGGTGCTTTGGCGGGAACAGTTGCAGCGACTTTCCGGCGTTGTACCTGAAAACGGCTTTTTTCGCCCCCTCCGTACAGTTCTGCCCGCGCTTCATGGCCAGTTCGGGGTCGGATGCTGGATATTTGTTCTTGCGTACCTGCACGGCCGTACACCGGCAGTTCCAGCCGTTCGGTGGCAGGAACATGTCCCAGAACGGGTCGGACGGCGGCAGCGTCGTGCCGTTGAGTATGGCGTGTTCCTCGCGCACCTTGTCGTCGCCCGCCGTGCGGTACTGCAGGTTGTAACGGTCGCCGTCCCGCTCGAAGTCGTGCCATTTGGCCGCCATCTGCGCCGCCCCGAGCGCGTGGTTGTATTCCGCGTACAGGTAATTGTGGTTGTACTGTGCGTTAATCCGCCTTACGTCCGTCAGGAAGTCATTAAACGGCTTGATGTCGCCCTTTTCCGTCAGCATCGACAGCCCCACTTCACGCAGCGCGTGGAACGTCTTGAATCCCGAAAACACAAAAGCGTTGTTTTCGAGGGCGTAACGTATGGTGTCGGGTACTTCATGGGGCAGCGCGCAGCCTACGGCCGTATCGAGCACACGCAGCGTCTCTTTAATGAGAGCCTGCGCCTGCGGTTCTGCCAGGCATGAAACGTCAAATCCCCCGTTCCGGTACACCGTCTTTGCCGCGTCGTCAAACAGGGCATCGTCGAAATCAAACGGGCGGTCGTCCTCGGCCAGTGTCAGCTGTTCGCGCCCGTATAGCGAGCGCAACGCCGCATTGAACGCCCTGTACTCCCCGCGCAGCCCCACACCCGTGGGGCTTACCCGAAAAAAGCGTCAGGCTGTGTTTTTGCTTGGCGCACGCCCGTTATGGGAATGTTGTAGTTATCGACGAAATACTGCGGGTCAATCTCGTAATATTCGAGCAGCAGGCGTTCCTCCTCGCGCCTTTCGGCAGGGCTGAACGATGCCGCGTCGTCCCATTGGAACGTCAGCCCCTGCACGGGAAAACCGTGCCGCACCATGAGGGGCAGCAGCTTGTCGTTTACGACGTTCTCCACCATCTTTGCGTCGGCCTTTACCACGTCCTCGAAAATTTCGAGGTGCGTTTCCGACTGTGACAGGGACGACCCGCTGTCGATGGTCATTGTCTGCATCAGCGTACCTTTCGACAGTTCGCTGTTGCACCTGTCCACGCGCTTGTCATAAACATTGTAAGCGTCCCCGCGGCTGCTTTCCTTGATTTCGATGTCCGTGCCCTCCGGAAACAACGCCCAGAACGCCGCGCCCATCCTGTCCAGCGACCCCTCTATGCGTCGGCGTTCCGCCTCGTCGGTGGTGTTGGTACGCGCCACACGCATGGGCGCGCCAAATATCTCGCCGAACATGTCCCAGAACGCCAGCATGTTTTTCTTGCTTATGCAGGACGGCGCGCATTTGAGGAGCAGCCCCAAGTCTTTGGGCTTTCCCACTTCCACGCACCAGAGGGACAAATCCCCGTCGCGGTACGGTATTCCCGTTCGCCGGTCGGCGGCGGGTTCCGGCGTAATGACCCCGTATTCGGGGCATACATGCTTGCGCGGCACAAGTTCCACGCCCTCGAAGCGCATCCCGTTCCCGTCCGACACGATGTCGCCCAGCTGTATGAGGCTGTGCCCCCAGAAACGGCTGTCCAGCGCGAGGTCGCAGAAGTCGCCAAACCATTCCCTTTGCAGCAGTCTGGTGGCGTCCGCCTTTTCCTTTCCGTCCTTTCCCACCAGTCGGAAATCCTTTTGCAGCGTCTTGCCTTTCCGCTGTCCGATACACCCCGTCAGATGGAGATCCACGAGGCAGTCGGTATAAATGTCGTACAGCCGCGCGCGGTTGGGCGTGTCTATGCTTATGGCGGCCTGCCATGCCTGCCGCCATGTCGCAATATCTTTCTTTGTCAGGCTGTCCGTCTGCTGCATCAGCTGCGCGGTCAGTTTTAGCCCCTGTCTGCTTTTGGCAAACCGTATCAGCCTGTCCATGTCCGCCTCGGTGTATGTGCGCCGCGTGAAAGCCTGTTTAATACTACTGATTAAGTCCATTTAAGAAGTGATTAAATACCGTTTAACTTTGTTGAATATCGGCTGCGTCCGGCAAATCAAACAAGTTTGTTTGCACTCACTTGCACGATATTTAATAATCGTATCTGTTTGGTGGCATAGAGCCGTAACGGACGGGGTTGTGTGCGTCCGTTTCCCCGTCCGTGCCTGTGTATGTCGGCAGGTCCGGCGACGCTTTGGAGTTCTGGACGTCGCGCAGCCATTTCACCGAATCGTTGTACAGGCATTCGCGCCTTTCGTGTCCCATGTTCTGCGGCAGGCGATGGATCATCAGCCAAAGGGTGATGTTTACCATGCACTGCACCAGCATGGCATTACGCTGTTCTCCCTCGGCGGCAAATGCCTGCCGCATGTCGTATCGGTGTCGAGTGTAGCTGCAAATCTGCTCCATCGCCGCCCGTTCCGCCGTGAGGCGTTCCGCTTCGCTGGCCGTCACCTGCTCGAACTCGAAGCTGTCGCACACACTCTTGTAGTCTTCAATTGTCAGGAACATGGCGTCTGCTTTTTTGAGTAGTCAGGATTGGCGACATACAGCGCGCATTTTTCGGCTTTCTCGGCCGTGAACCCCTCCCTGAAACGGTGCCGGCGTATCAGTTCTTTAATGCCCTGCATGGAAACCACAACGGGCTTTCCGCCGAATACGACCACCAGAAATTTTTTCCCGTACAGTGCGGCGTCGCTGGCCGCTTTTTTCTTGGCGCGTTTCAGCCGCCATTCAAATACAAGTGCTTTGAAATACTTTCTTACCATGATACATTTTTTGCATTGTTCCGCCTGCCGAATGACGGAGTGAAACTACTAATCCGTGAGTGCTTTTGAAGCAGTGATATTGCGCCCTCGTCGGCATCGGGCGCGTCGTCATGCCCCCGCATCCCTTTCTGGAATGCGAGGGTCTGTTCCAGTCCCGTGAGCATGTCGGGGTCTTGTTTCTGGCTTTCGTCGTAAAAGACAAAGCCGCGTTCCCAGTTTGCCGCGCTGCTTTCGATACGCAGGAACTTGTCGGGCTTCTTGCGCTTGTCCCCCAGAATAGGCAGCTGGTAGCCGCGTAAATCACCCTCCGTCTTGAAATCTTTCAGAATTTCCTCCTGCATGAAACCCGCCTCCATGTAGAACTTTATCGCGATACCCGTTTCCTGTGCCCACTCGAACAGGTCATAACACCACCGCACCATTTCGGGAATGGTGGCCTGCCTGACGAACGCACGCAGCTGCCACAGCTGCGTTTTGCGTTTTCCCCAAAGTTTTGCCGCCTTGTAGTCATTCTTTATGCTGCTTTTCCACGCGGGGTCAATGTAGAGGATAAGTTCTTCAAACTCTTTCCAATTGGGACGTGTCGCCCATTTAATCCAGTCCTGACGGAACACCGCGCCCTCGGTGATGGGGTTGTTCATGTACTCCTTTTGGAACGAGCGATACCCCTGAAACCTCTCGATGGCTTTCACCTCGTCAGGCGTCCATTTGGCCGCCCATGATACATTGCCGTCCTTATCCCAAATGTTCACCTGTGAGACGTGTACCCCGTCGATGGCGCAGAAGTTCGCCAGCACGCTGTTCTTTGAAATGAGGTTGCCCACCATGATAAAGCGTCCGCGTCCGCCATCCAGCGCGCCGAACAGGGCTTCTTTCACCCAATTTGTAAGACGGTTCACACGTGCGGGGCTTTCGCACAGTTCGTCGTCGTCGAGGTCGTCAATGACGATGTAATCGGGTCGGTGGCTTCGGTAACGCAGACCGCGCGGCGACTGCCCGCGTCCGCGTGCGAAGAATGCCGTACCGTCCTTTGTCACAAACTCTCCCTCCTCCCATGAACCGTTGTTGTACTGCTGCCCGAAGTCGTGAATATACCGCTGGTTGAACTGTAATTCCGCCTGAATGTCTGCCAGCAGCGTGTTTGCGTTGTCCTCGCTTTTGCCCACCAGCACCATGACGTTAAGCTGGTGTATTTCCTGACATTTCAGCCACAGGGGTATGAAAATATCCAGATGGGTGGACTTTGCCGCGCCGCGATGCCATTTGAACGCCGCCTTCAGGTTGCGTTCTTTCAGCACCTTGTTCGCCGCCTTGATATGGAACGGCGCACAGGGCGTCTGTTTTCCCGTTTCAGGGTTTACGGTGTAGTGGGGGAAATAATAATCCACGAAAGCGGCATAGTCGGAGCGCACGCGCCTGATACGCGCTATTTTCTCCCTTGCCGTTTCCGTGGTATTCACCTGCGTGGCCTGCTGCACCGTCTCGCAGTGCTTCCGCCACCTTTCGACCGCTTCCCTTAATTCCCCTTTTGAAGCCATAGGCTATTGGTTAAATTTGTTCTGCAACAATTCGTTGATATACAGGTCGTGATACTTGTTGATGGTTTTGAGCAGTTCGGGGGTAATCCCCTCGTCGAACGACATGCGGAACCGCATCCACTTGCTGAACGCCATAAATACCTCTATCACGTCCACGATGGACGCTTTTTTGTCGAGGCGTTCGATGGTCGTTGAAAGTTTCGCCAGCTTATCGCCCAGCCCCGCCATCGCTTCGGGGTCGTCGCTTTCATTTACCCGCTCGATAAGTTTGTCAATGGTATGCAGCAACTTGTTCACCAGTTCGGGGCGTGTGATGTTGGACGCCGCCCGTTGTTCCTGCCAGCCGTTCTCGGTCACCCATTTGTTAATCGTTACGGCCGACACTCCGACCTTTTCCGCGATCACCTTTTGCGTTTCCCCCTGCATGAAAAGCAGGCGCGCATACTCTTTTTTCTCTTCGAGTTCCTTTTTCGTTGCCATTCATAAATTAAATATTAAACCTACCCCAAAACGGGGCTTTTGTTTCTGCAAAAGTGGCACTATCGAGCGACTGCAAGAAAAAGATATGCAAAGTTTTACACTCTTTTTGCCCACGTTTGCCGAAATCCGAAAATTTGCACCGTCAGACATCGCGGGGTAGAGCAGACGGCCAGCTCGTGAGGTTCATTCCCTCAAGGTCGCGGGTTCGAGTCCCGCCCCCGCTACAATGGTATTTTTAAGGTAAGACGATTGTTTCAGTTGCGGGCGGTAGTGTGATGCACACAGACGCCGCCCGCTTTTTAAGACAGACAAATGGCAAAAGAAGTAATCATAAGCACCAGCGGCCTGAACTGTTACGGCGGTCGCGTGCTGACATCAGGCATAGACCTGACACAGTTCCGGAAAAACCCGCTGCTGTTGTGGATGCACCGCCGCAGCCTAGACCGTGACGCCATGCCTATCGGCCGCATCGACAACCTGCGCACGGACGGCGACCGCCTTATCGGTACGCCCGTGTTCGACCGGAACGACGAGTTCGCCAAAAAGATAGAAAGCAAGTGGGAGAACGGTTTTCTGCGCATGGCTTCGGCGGGCATCGAAATCATCGAGACCAGCGACGCGCCCGAATATCTGCTGCAAGGTCAGACACGGCGCACCATCACCCGTTGCAGGCTGGAAGAGGTCAGCATCGTGGACATGGGCGGCAACGACGAAGCCTTGCAACTTTACGACAACAGCGGCAAAATGCTGAAACTTGCCGCGGGCGAGGACAACGACGCATTGCCCCTGCTTGCACCCGAAAAGAAAGACGATCGGACGGGAACTACTCCCGCCGGTAAAACGAATAATCAAACCAATAAATCAACTCAAAGCATGAACAAAGAAATTTTGCAGTTGCTCGGCCTGTCGGAAACAGCCACCGAGCAGGAGGCAGCGGGCGCGCTCCGCCTGCTGAAAGAAAAGGCCGACAAGGTGGAAACGCTCCAGCTTGCCGGCATTACGGCCGTTGTGGACGGTGCAATCGCCGAGAAGCGTATCACGGCTGATAAAAAGGCGCATTTCGTGAATATCGGCAAGGCTGCCGGCATCGACAGCCTGCGCGAGACCCTTTCTCTTATGCAGCCCGTCAGGAAGCCCACAGAGGTAATCCGCCAGACCGACACACCGCGAGACGACGAACCGAAGACCTACGCCAAACTGTCGGATGTCCCTGCCGCCGAGATGGAAAAGCTGCGCGAGGAAAAGCCGCAGGATTACGAACGCCTGTACAAAGCCGAGTACGGGCATGGCATCCCGAAGAAATAACCATTTAACAACCAACAACAATGAGATTTTTTAAGTATCTGTTTACGGCCGTTTTGGCCTTGATTGCGTCCGTCGCCCTGAACAGTGCGGCGGGTGCGACGCTCGCCTGCGTGGCGGGCTTTTCCCCTGCCGCCGGTGTGGTGGCGGGTAACGTGGCGGGCTTGCTGGCACGTGTCGCCCTGCCGCAGGGGTGCGCCTGTGAAACCGTGTTCACTGAAATCTGGACGGGTGAAATGATTAAGGCGTTCCGCACGGCCGCCGAAAGCCTCGGATGGTATGACCGGATCAAGAGTTACGACCAGTACGTCGATAACGACGTTATCCACTTCACCGAACTGGGCGGCGACCCCGACGTGCTGGTGAACAACACCACCTATCCGTTGAACATTCAGGAACTCAAAGACGCGGACAAGCCTGTTCCGCTGGATCGTTTCGACACCACGGCCACGCCCGTGACCGATGACGAACTGCACGCTTGCAGCTATGACAAGATGGCAAGCGTACAGGAACGCCACCGTGAGGCACTGAAAGAGAAATGTATGCAGAAAGCCATCCATGCCATCGCACCCGCCGAAAATAAGACGACGTCGCCCGTGCTGGTGACTACGGGAGCCGATGACGGCACGCGCAAAAAGTTCACCGCCGCCGACCTGCTCGCGTTGAAACGCAAGTTTGACGGGATGGGAATACCGAAGAAAGACCGTGTGCTGGTCATGTGCGGCGACCATGTGAACGACCTGCTGGAAACCGACCAGAAGTTCAAGGAACACTACAACATCAACCAGACCGAGGGCAAAATCTGCCGCCTGTACGGCTTCGACATCTACGAATATGACGGCACGCCGCATTACAACGCCACCACGAAGAAAAAACTCGCATGGGGCGCGGCTACCGCCGACACCGACATGCAGGCTTCCGTGGCGTTCTACGTCGGCCGCATGATGAAAGCCAACGGCTCGGTACAGTTCTACCACAGCGAGGCGTCGAAAGACCCGCTTTATCACCGCAACCTCGTGAACTTCCGCAAATGGGGTATCTGCCTGCCGCTTTCCGACAAAAACTGCACGGCGGCCGTTATCAGCGCGAAGACTGCGGCTTAAAGAGACGTGAACAATGACTAAACTTCAATATCTGGTTATCCATTGCACGGCCACCCCCGCGGGTCGCGAAGTGAGTGCTGCCGACATCCGTCGTTGGCACACTTCGCCCGCCCCTGAGGGTCGCGGCTGGAAACAGGTAGGCTATACCGACCTGTTCCACCTTGACGGCCGTGTGGAGCGTCTGGTGGCGAACAACGAGGACGCGAATGTCGATCCGTGGGAAATCACCAACGGAGCGGCAGGCTACAACAGTGTAAGCCGCCATGTCGTTTACGCGGGCGGTTGCGATGCGGGCATGAAGCCGAAAGACACCCGTACGGCAGCGCAGAAAGAGGCGTTAAGGAAATACGTGCTTGACTTTCACGCACGCCATCCTGATGTCAAAATCGTGGGACACAACCGGCTTGCGGCGAAAGCCTGCCCGTCGTTTGATGTGGCGGCGTGGCTTCTGGAAATAGGTATCAAACAGTAGTACAATGAGCGCGGAACTTACAACCATAATTGTGTCGTCCCTCGTGGCGGCCGTGTCCGCCCCGTTGGGTGCGTGGGTGAACAGCAGGGTACTGCGGCAGAAATACCAGCTTGAACTTGACAACCTACGCGCGGAAATGAAACAGAAGTTTTCGACGGTTGAAAATAGCGAGCTGGAGAATGTGCGCAAGGCGAGCGACATACTTATGGAAAATATAGTCAAGCCACTCGAAAAAGAAATCAAATCATTACGCAAGGATGTGGACAAATTCAGAAAAGCCGTCGAAAAGATACCGTCGTGCCCTATGGCTGGCGACTGTCCTGTTTCTCGTGAGCTGCTCGTCGCAGAAGCGGCTGATGCGCACCGAGGTTCAGACGCGGATAGATGAGAGTACGCAGGCGCATTTTGACAGCCTTGTGTGTGCACAGGTCACCTTGATGCTGGAACGTTTGACCGTCAGCGAGGGTGAAACGGTCACGGACTTGGTGGTGTACGACACCGACAAACCTGCGGCCGACAGCGCGGGGCTGCCGCCCGTGAAAGCGGTGCTGCATAAGGAACATCGGCAGAAACAGCAGAACCGCGAGACGGTGCAGGCCGAAGTGCAGGCGGAGACGCAGGTAACGGCCGACACGGCCGAGGACAGCACGCAGCAGTCCGATAGTGTCCATACCTCCGAACAGAAACCGAGTGCAGGCACAGGCATCCTGCGGTTTGGTACGGGCATGTTCCTGCTGGCGGTATCCGTCCTTGCGATCCGGATATTTTACAAACGAATTAAACGATAGAATCATGGCAACGAACAAGACCAAAGAAAAAGAAACGGCCGCTGCACAGGCAGTCCCGACACCCGAAAAGCAGGAGGCGCAGCCTGCAACCGTAACCTCCACAGAGGAAAAAGCCGCTGCGGCTGCGCCCGCACCGGAAAAGGCCGATAAAAAAACCGAAACAAAGGCTGCTGCGGCCAAAGAGGAAAAGAAGCCGAGACCCGCGGCCAGTGTTCTGGAAAAAGCGGGCAAGGCCGCCATCGCGCGGCACGGCTTCAAGGAAGTATTCGTAACGTCCGACGGTCAGGCGTTCCCGTTGCGCTCGGATGCGCAGCACCATGCCACCGATCTGACAAATAAGGAAATCATCAAAGTAACGGAGTAATGAACAGCTTAAAAATAGAAAGACAAAACGGCAATGTGCCCAAAAGCGTGGCAGGTGAAGACCACGTGTCGGGCTTTATCGCTTATCTGGCTGACGCGGAAATCCCCGACGGCTTCAAGACGGCGCATGTGCAGGCCGTTTCGACCATCGACGCGGCCGAGGCGTTGGGCATCACCGACAAGGCCGACAGTTGGTCGGTGAAAGTGCTGCACTACCAGCTTTCGGAGATATTCCGCGTCAATCCGAGCATATCGCTTTACGTGGGTATCTTCACGAAGCCGAACAGCTACAAGTTTACCGAAATCAAGACGGTGCAGAACTTCGCCAGCGGCCGCATCCGCCAGATAGCCATCTGGTGCGGCGACAAGGCTTTCAGCGCGGACGATGTTACCGCCATTCAGGGTGTTGCCGACGCGCTCGACACCGAAAATGCGCCGCTTTCCGTGTTGTATGCCCCGAAAGTGTCCGCCGTGGGTAACATGCCCGCGGACGCTGCAGGTGCGAACCAGTGCCGCGTCAGCGTCATAATCGCGCAGGCAGGCAGCGGAACGGGCGCGGAACTCTACGCGGCCGAGGCCAACAAGACGGCTAAAAACACCGTGTCGGCCATCGGCGTTGTGCTGGGGCTTCTCTCTTCGGCCGCCGTACATCAGTCCATCGGCTGGGTCAAGAATTTCCCCACGGGCGTGAATGTACCCGCCTTTGGTGACGGCACGCTTTACCGCGACCTTGACAAGGCACTTGTTGAGCAGCTGGACGGCGGCCGTTACCTGTTCTTCGTTACCCATGTGGGACAGGCGGGCAGCTACGTGAACGACAGTCACACGATGGACAGTGCCATCAGTGACTACGCCATGATAGAAAGCGTCCGCATGATGGACAAGGCCGTGCGCGGTGTGCGCACCTACCTTATCCCTGAATTGGGCGGCAACATCTACATCGACGCTGACACGGGCAAGATGCAGGCGTACAGCATCAGCCATTTGGAAACGACGGCGGGCAAAGCCCTCGAAGATATGGAAAAGGCGGGCGAACTGTCGGGCTACAAGGTGGAAATCGACCCCGATCAGGATGTATTAAGCACCAGCGAGGTGGAAATCGTTATCCGACAGGTGGCCGTGGGTGTCATGCGTAAAATCAAAGTAAAAATCGGATTTGCTAAAACAGTATAACAATGGCAAGTGTAATCAACAACGGCATCCCCCTTATCAACGGAATGCTTTGCTCGTGGGCTGACATCGTGGCAGCCATCAGCGGCGTACCTGTTACAGGTATCGTCGGCATAGAGTACGCCGACAATCAGGACGTGGTAAACAAGTACGGCGCAGGCCGCCATCCCGTCGGCCGAGCAAAGGGGCGCATCACCCCGACTGCAAAAATTATCCTGTATCAGGAGGAAGTGCAGGCTATCCAGTCGCAAGCCCCTAACGGGCGTATTCAAGACCTCGCGCCCTTTGACATCACTGTCACCTATCTACCCGACAGTGGTATCATCCATACGGACAAAATCCGCAACGTGCAGTTTTCGGGAAACAGTCGCAAGTGGAAAGAGGGCGACACGGGGCAGGAGGTGGAACTTGAACTCGTGCCGTCGCATATCGAATGGGGGAAGTAGTAGCCAATCATTAAACAGTAAAAGAACATGGAAAATAACGAAACGAAACAGCCGCAGGGAAAGACCTATGACGGCGGTGTGACCGAGGAACAAATCAACAAATGGAAAGCCGTACACAAGCGTGTTATCCGCATTGACGTAACGGACGGTGAAGACTTACATGTGGCCTACTTCAAACGCCCGTCGTTGGAAACCATGTCAGCCGTCACAAAGGTTGGCAAGAACGACGAGGTAAAGAGTGCGACGGTGCTTTACGACAACTGTTTTCTGGGTGGCGATACGGAGATACGCGAAGACGCGCTGCTTTTCATGGCAGCCTCGACGCAGTTGGGCAACATGTTCAACTCGTGCCTCGGTAGCCTAAAAAACTTGTAGAGGCGCACCAGCTTTCTGACGACGACAATAAGGACGGTTTTCAAAAGGGGTGTGCCTTAATCCGCGCAAACCTCGGTCTTGACCCGATGGGTGGCAGTTATGAAGAATGGGCGGCGCATTACGCCGAGGCGTTATGGCTGGAGAAGTTCCGAAACAGGAACCTTGCAGAAATGCTATCGGGAATGTTTGGGGGCAATGCCAGCCCTTGACGGCCGCTTGAAATCTTTGAACGCGGCACGGGTGAAAGCACCGAGCAGATAAAAGGGCATGATAACGATACCTATGCAGATAGGCAGCATTATAAACCATTTACCGATAAAAATCAAGACGCTTTCCATACTCAAACAGTGTAAAGGTAACACGTTGCTAAAATAGTAAAAACAATCCGAATATGCAAAATTTCGATTACCAATTTAATGTCGGCGGCAATTTTACGGCCACGATGGACGGAATGGCCGAGAGTACAGGCCGTTTCAATGCCGCCGTGGAGGGTACGCACAGCTGGCTCGGCAAATTGGGGCAGACGCTTGCAGTTTGGGATTTGGCGAGTAACTATGTAAGCAAGTTTAACGATACGCTGGGCAGCCTTTCTTCTTCGGGCATATCGCTTGACCGCCAGATGCACGATTTGAGTGCCGTCGCAGGTGTTACGGGTGACAGCCTGAAACAGATTGAGGGGTACGCCCGCAGCAGTGCAAAGGCTTTCGGTATCGACGCCTCGCAGGCTGTCGAGGGCTACAAACTTCTGCTTTCGCAGTTGTCGCCCGAACTCGGTAAATACCCAGAGGCTTTGCAGGCGATGGGCAACTGTATCGCCACCACCAGCAAACTGATGGGCGGCGACGGCGTGGCGGCGGCCGAGGTGCTGACCACCGCCATGAACCAGTACGGCATCAGCCTTGATGACCCGATGAAAGCCAGTGCGGAAATGGCGTGCATGATGAACGTCATGGCCGCGGCTGGTCAGGCCGGTTCTGCGGAACTTCCCGCCATCAAAGTGGCATTACAGCAGTGCGGTATGGCCGCGAAAGCCGCCAACGTCAGTTTTGAGGAAACGAACGCCGCCATTCAGGTACTTGACAAGGCGGGCAAGAAAGGTTCGGAGGGCGGCGTCGCCCTGCGTAACGTGCTGTCCACCCTTGCCGCAGGCCGCTTCCTGCCCGAAAAGACGCAGGAGGAACTGCAAAAGGCTGGCATCAACGTGTCTTCCCTGACAGATAAGACAAAGCCGCTGAAAGAACGTCTGGAAACGCTCAAACCGTTGCTGAAAGACGATGCGCTGCTGTCTGCTCTGTTCGGCCGTGAAAACGCGAACGCCGCCCTTGCCCTGATAAACGGCACTGAAAGTTTGCAGGACTTCACGGACGCGGTTACAGGCACGTCCTCAGCTGAGGAACAGGCAGCCATCATCATGGAGAGTTACGCCGAACGTCAGGCGCGTATAAACCAGCAGTTCGAGGACTTCAAGATAAGCATTTTTCAGGCCACGGGCGACCTCGGTATCTGGCTTTCCACCCTGATGGGCGCACTCGTTCCGCTTTCGCAGCTTATGCCGCTGCTTATCGGTATGGGCAACCTTATGACGTGGATAAAGGGTTTGCAGTGGGCGGCCATGTGGTCGCACATTCAGGGCTTCATTTATGCCGCCCGCCTGCAAATGGCATTCATGAACCGTGAACTGATTACGGGGCAGTTCGCCTCCAACGGATTTTTAATCAACATCACCCGCGCGACGCTGGCGGTGCTTCGGTTTGCCACAGTGGGGATATTTCAAGCCCTCAAAGGTCTGGGCGCGCTGGTTCTGTCCTTTGTCACGGGTGGGACAGCTTCGGCCACTTTCGCGAGTGTCGCCTCCGCCTCTTTTGGTGCGTTCAAGTTGGCGGCCGTTACCGCCTGCCGCGCGGTCAGTGTGGCCATCATGAACATCCCGATCATCGGGTGGATAGCCGCGGCCATTGCCGCCCTTGTCGCTCTGGGTGTTTACTTCTGGAACACGTCGGCGAAGTTCCGCGCTACCTTAAAAGGCCTCGGTGCAGCTTTTGTCGCCACGTTTAAGGGTATCTGGGACTTGGCTAAAAACGTTTTCGGCAGCATCGGCGACCTGATAAAGGCTGCTTTCTCCCTTGACGGTAAGGGCATCAAGGACGCCATAAACAGGCTTAAAGGCGGTTTTTCGGAGTTCGGCACGAACGTCGGCAAGGCGTTCTATGACGCCTATAACGCCGAAATGGCTGCCAGCAAGAAAGCGGAGGAGGCCAAAAAGAAAGGCAAACCCGACCCGAACGCGGCAGGCGGGGAGGTTCCCACGGTGGACGTGCCGACTGTCACGTCACCCGACCCGACGGGCGGCAGCCTCGGAACTGTCGGCGGCGGCAAAAGCGACGGCAGCGGTAAAATCAGGAATATAACGGTCAATGTGGACAAGCTGGTGGAGCGTTTCGAGATACACACCACCAATCTGTCCGAAGACTTGGGAAAGGTCAAGGACATGGTGGGCGAAGCCCTGTTGTCCGCCCTTAACGACGTAAATTTGGCAATGTAGTATGACACCGATAAGTTTCATGTTCATAGCTGCGGGCGCGGCCACACAGGCGAAAGGGCTGCTGTACAGGATGCAACCCTCGCGCACGGGGCAAGCCCCTAATTGGGACGGCCACGGTGGCGGTATCACTCCGCACGAGGTCAGCAGCCCGATAACCGATAAAAGTTATTGGGAGGGGCGGTATGTGTTATGCGAACTGACACTGCGCAAGCAGGACGGCCAGACGCTTGTCATCAATGACGCCGTGTGTGCCATCAGCCGCGCGAAAAACATCGTCACCACGCAGATGGTCGGCATGGACGGCACGGTGAAAGAATACATCAACGAGGGCGACTACCAGATAAACATCGTTGTCGGTGTGGTCGCCGTCCGTAACGGTGTCATCGTGGACGAATACCCCGAAGACGGGCTGCGCGAGCTTCGCGCCTTTTTCGACGAAAAGGCGGCCATCGACGTGCACAGCGTCTTTTTAGAGATATTCGACATCGGTAGTATCGTGATAAAGAGTTTTTCTGTATCGCAGGACACGGCGAGCAACTACCAAAGCGTGAGCATTTCGGCCATGAGCGACGGGGATTATAACGTGTACAGTACAGAGTATTAAACAGTAATTAAACGGCATTCAAACGATGTACAGGCTGACGGCAAAAATAGAAATCACAGGCGCGAAGTCTTGGCGGCTTGAAAAGGTCACGGAGGTGGAAATCACCCGCGACACCGAAAAGCTGACGGATGAATGCCGTCTGACATTGCCCAAAAAAATCAAGTGGGACGGTGCTGCCGAGATACCCGTGCAGCGCGGCGACGGGGTGAAAGTGTGGCTGGGCTACGACGGGGATTTGCAGTTGACCTTTGTGGGTTACGTGCGTGACGTAGGTTTTAAGACGCCCGTCGTTATTACCTGCGAGGACGAAATGTTCAAGTTGAAACAGATGCAGGCACAGAAGAAAGCCTACAAGAGCGTGAACCTTGAAACCCTGTTGAAAGAACAAGGCCTGAACTACCCGCTGCGCGTGATGGGTGAACAGAACCTCGGCCAGTACCGTGTCACGGCGGACACCGTGGCATCGCTTCTCGGCCACTTGCAGGAAAACGGCGTCCGCTCGTTCTTCCGCTACGAGGACGGCAGCCCCGTGCTTTATTGCAGTGTCCTGTTCGAGAGGGACAGCCGCCCGACGCAGGTTTTCGCCACGGGTGTAAATATCATCGACGACCGGAACCTGGAACAGCAAAAGGCTGAAAACATGCGGCTGCGCATCAAAGCGGTCAGCCTAATGCCGAATAACAAAAAAATCAGGGTGGAGGTGGGCGACGCCGACGGCGAACACCGTACCCTCCATACCTACAACAAGCAGGAAGCCGAACTCAAAGCGTGGGCGCAGCAGGAAATCAAGCGTCTTAAACGTGACGGCCTTACGGGCAGTTTCAAGACGTTCGGTTACAGTCTGCTCGATAAGCTGGACGCCATCGGCATCAAGATAGACGGCGAGAAAAAAGGTGTCTATCAGGTAAAGAAAAATATAATCAAATACGGCACGGGCGGCTTCCGTCAGGAAATCACGCTCGGCCAACGAGTAGAAGAATGAACAATATAAAAGAAACCATCAGGCAGTTGGCACAGGGCGGCCGCCAGAGCGCGAGCCTTGTCTGCACGGTGGACACCGTGGACAAGACGGCGCGCACGGTGGACTGCACGCCATTGGACGAAAGCGCGCCGCTTCTGGGCGTGAACCTGCAAGCCAATCAGGAAAGCACGTTCGGAGTGGTGACGTACCCGAAAGTGGGTAGTTATGTGGTTGTCGGTTTTGTGGCCGACGGTGCTGCGGGGGTGGTGTTGCTAACCGACGAAGTGGAAAGCGTCGAGGTGGTAATCAGTGGCGACACCGCCCGGATTTCAGCCGACAAAGACGGTGTGCGCGTGCTGATGGGCGACGATACCGGTGCGGAACTGACAACAGAGGGCATAACACTGAACAGCGGCGGCTTCGGCGGCACGGTTAAGGTCGAGCAGCTGACTGAACATTTCAACGCCATAGAGAATGACATCAACGAGTTGAAAAACATCTTTTCCGCATGGGTGGCCGTTCCGCAGGATGGCGGTGCGGCGTTATCCGCATTGACGGGGAACTGGGCGGGCAACCTGCTGACGCCTACACAGCGGGGTGATTATGAAAACGAAAAAGTGAAACACGGATGAACGGCATACTGATAGACGCGGAAAGTGGCGACCTGCTGATAGAGCGCGGCAGTGTCGTAATCGGTAACACTGACAGCCAGATTGTCGAGGGTGTCCTTATTGTCATGCGTGGCGAGTGGAAAGAATTTCCGCTTATTGGCGGCGAAGTGAAAAAAATGCTTGGCGGCGAGGTGGATGTCATGTGGCGGGGTCAGGTCAAAAAAAATGCTGGAGGCCTGCGGGCTTGACGTCCGGAAAGTGAGCATAACGGAAGATAACATTATAACAGTGGAATGATGGAAGTAACAGTAAAGGACAGACAGAGCCTGCTCGACATGGCCGTGGAGACTTCGGGCAGCATGGAAGCCGCTTTCAGGCTTTCCGAAGCAAACGGCATAAGCCTGACAGATACCTTGCAGGACGGGCAGGTTCTTGATACGGTTGCCGTCGAAAATGCCGACACGGTGCGCCGTTACAGTGTGCAGAACCTGCAACCCGCCACGGCATTGAGTGCGGACGAAATGGCCGCACTCGCACAGGAGGGCATCAACTTCATGGGAATAGAAATAGATTTTATTGTAAGCTAAATAATTGGGATATGGCAAGAACAATCTCGGACATAAAAGACAGTATGACGACCGACTTCATGCGCAATTCGGATGTTGCGCGCGCCTATGGTTTTGAGACGGGGACGGCTTTTTCCTCGCATTTCAGCAAGGTAAGCGTTGAGAGCCTGCTGTTCTATATCGTGGCTTGTGCCACATGGGTACTTGAAAACCTTTTTGACAGGCATAAAAAGGACGTGGAGGAACGCATCGAGGCTATCATGCCTCACCGCCCCAAATGGTACAGGGACAAGGTGCTGGGTTTCATAAAAGACAAAACCCTCGTTCCCGATACGGATCACTACGACACGGAGGGCATGAGTGACGGTGACATCGAGACCGCCCACGTGGTAAAATATGCCGCGGCCACAGAAAATGCCGATGCCTCCATCCTTACCATCAAGGTGGCGGGTGATGCCGGGGGAAAGCGGCAGCCGCTCGATACCGATACGGAGGGGCAGCTTGCGGCCTACATTGCGGAAATAAAAGACGCCGGCGTGCGTGTGAACCTCGTAAACCGGCCTCCTGACGCATTCAATTGCGAGGCGGACGTATATTTTGACGCGATGCTGCTGTCCGAAAATGTCGAGACGGCCTGCCGTGAAGCCATTATCGCCTATATCGAAAACCTGCCTTTCAACGGTGAATACACCAACATGGCACTTGTGGATTGTCTGCAAGCCATCGACGGGGTGCGCATTGTCGAGTTGCGCGGGTCTGAAACGATGGTAAGCGGCGAGGGTACGCCCACGAAGATAAACGCCCGTTACACACCTGCGTCGGGTTATTTCAAAGCTGGAAATATCAAACTTAACATGACACCTTACAAATGAGCCTCTATGACCTTAAAATAAAACGTCTGGCGTTGCTGTTGCTGCCCACGCACTACCGCAGGCCTCTGATTGCCGCCTTTGCGCAAAGCATGGTGCAGGGTGTGAACATCGTTTACGGAAATTTCATGCGCTGGCGTCAGGATAAGCAATACAGGCTGTCGCATAACGGGCAGGTGTGCCACCTGCGTGCCGTCCTGAATGACACGTTCGACCCTGTGGAACGCCGTATTCTGGTGGAGGACGAATGGAGCGTGTCATTGCAGGGACAACGCATTTTCCAACGCGAGCAGGAGCGGTTCATACTGCTACCTTCGCATATCATGGGAACTGCTTTTATCCTTAACCGCCGCGGCTTCGGTGGTGTGAATGGTTACGATTTTTGGGTCACGGTACCGATAAGCCTGCGCGACCGGGTGGATGAAAATCGTATGAACGCAATCGTGGACACTTACAAACTTGCTTCAAAACGTTGGACTATAAACTACAAATAAAAAAGATAATGGATAAAATCACAGGTAATTACCTGACACAGGGAAACAAGGATTTTCCGCTGGACTGTGAGACGCTGGACGCCTTGCAGACCAATATCGCGCTTGTCGCTATATTGGGCAACATCGCCGGCGACAAAGTAATCCTGCGCGGCTGCGACCTTTCACAGGACGGCACAAAGCGTTCCGAGGGTTATGTATTTGTACGGACGGCGGCTTTTCCCGCCGGTGAAGTTTTGCGTTTCGAGGGCGGTGCGGTCGGCAGCGGCATGTATGTGAAACAAGAGGATATACCCGTGACGGCGCAAGGATACGATTATCCGAAAGCCTACACGAAACGGACGCTTGCCGCGGGTGTGGGCTATGAAAATTTCAGATGGGAGGACTTCAAGAATGTGCAGACTTCTGACGCACTTAATCAGGCTATTGCCGACCTGAAAGAAGACCTGCAAGAGGAGGCGGCAAAATTCACCCCCGCACCTTTGGGTATCGTGCTGCTATGGGCGGGAAAAACCGAGCCTGACGGTTACGCCCTTTGTGACGGGCGGCAATTAAGCACAAAGGACTATCCCGACCTGTACAAGGCTTTGGGTACGACCTTTAACAATGCTTACAGTGCCAACGGTACACGGTACACTACGACCAGCGGCTTTTTCCGTCTTCCCGATCTGCGCGGCCGTTTTGTCGTGGGCTACCACGACAGTGATAATGACTACAAGACGAAAGGCACGGCAGGCGGTGAGAAAAAACATGCCCTTACCATCAATGAAATGCCGAACCATGCGCATACGTTCAAGGATTATTATTATCCGGAAGCCCACGACGGCCAGAACTACGACACCATCGTGACGAACAACAATATCGGGTCAAATGATACGGATTATGACAACAAGCATCTGTTCTATTACAGGCATGACACGGAAGGCAAGGGCGGTGGTGCGCAACATGAAAACCGTCCCCCGTATTATGTTCTGGCTTATATCATGCGACTTAAATAAATAATATCACAATGGCTATCAGATTACGTTCAACATTAAAACAATGGTTCAAACGCGGAAAATACCCGATTGAAGAACAGTTCGCGGACTGGATAGACAGTTTTCTGCATAAGACGGAAGACAAACTGCCCCTTGCCAACGTGGAGGATCTCCCTGAACAGCTAAATGCGAAATACGACCACTCCTCCGGTGTGGCTTTGGAAAAAAGACACAGTATGCTGCGCACGGAGTTCGACCAACATACAGCCGTGGCCGAGAAAGAGTTCAGGCGCGTTTCGGACGACATGGACGACTTGCAAGCCACGGACATACGACAGCAGGCGGAGATCGACACGGCCAACGCCGATGCGGAAAGCCTGCGAGGGTGTCTGCACCCCACGGATCCCTGCGCTTCTCTGGAAAGCACGTTTTCCGCTTTGGGCGCGAATTACAGCACGTTATGGGCTTTGGCGAATACAATTAAGACCTTTTTGGAAGCAAAGGACACGGCCGACAGTACGATCAACCGATGGCGGGAGATGGAAGCGTTTCTCCAAGGGGTGACCGATGCGGAGACGCTGACCGGCATGCTGGAAGAACTACGGAAAACCATCGCGACCGCTTGTCACGAAGAAATAAGCGATGAGACAAAACGTGCCACCGATGCCGAGGAAGGCTTGAGAAAGACCCTCGAGAACCTGCGCGACTCGCTTGCCGACCGCAGCTACACGCTCGACTTCGGGCAGACGGGAGTCGCCATTCAGGATGTCAACATGGAGGCGTATGCGGTGACGATGAAAGAGGTGCGTCTGTTCAACGTGGCACACCTGTGGATAACCGCCGGGAACACGGTACGCCGGGAGGTCGATCCCGAAAACCCGCAGGCGATACTGATTGAACCGGGACAACTCGCCACATGGGAAATCCAACGCGTCAACGAAGCCGCGGCGGCCGTCGGAATAAGATGTGTGATGAGCCGGCCTCACCGGCGTGCCTCTGATGTATAATCTCTAAACCAATATCGAATGGAAATCAAAATAAAAGAAGGAGTGACGTGGCAGACAGACCCCCACACTTCGCAAACCGAATCCGCCATGAGGTGGATATACGAAGAAATCTATCCTCTTCTGGCCATGAATACCGAAGAAACGGGAAAGGTCATGCCTCAAACCGACCGGTTCGGGCGCCCCATAAGGTGGGTGATTGAAAATAAGGCGTGGCGTGTAACCATCCGCCGCGAGTATATCGACCCGCAACAACCCACATGGGGACGACGCGGGGATGTCATCAATGTGGAAACGGTGAAAGGAGGTGAGGAATGAGACCTTATTTGTGGCGGACACGAAACGCCCGGTGTGTCTATGTGGACTCATACGCGGGAAACGACCTCATCGGCACAGGAACCCCGGATAATCCCTATCAGACACTGGGAAAGGCGTATAGGGGACACGGAACCGCGGCGAAAGAAATCATCTGCCGAGGACGATTCTGCGAGGACATGTCCGATGGAGACCACGATACCCGCATACAAGGAGACTACATGGGAGCGGCCACATTCGACGGGCAAGACACCTATCTCATTCATGGCTTCACGCTGAATGACATCATCGTGGAGAATTGCGCGCCGGCCACCTACACCGCCATGATACGATACGGCGCATGGGGATATGCCGGGGTGGGACGTGCCTGGGGAGGATATTTCGGGTGGACGCAGCACTCATGGGGTGTGGGCGACCATAGCGTTATCATACGCAACTCACCCTTATACATGGGGTGCATCGGCGGGAAAAGAGGCATACACCATGTGGTGATAGACAGCCCCAAGATCTGCGGAGATAGGAAAATATGCTATGCGGGTAATGGAGAAGTGTCTCACTTCACTGTCCATAACGTCCCCATCGGACACCGTAGGCGGGAATCGTACGGCATCGAAATTATCCGTACAAGCATTCTTGCCCGGTGCGATTTCTACGCCGACGAACCGTTGCGTTTCGAGGAGTGCCTGTTCACTGCCGATTGCCGCTGGTTCCTCGACGGTGAGGAACTCATTACCGAAGCATCCGGGGGAGAAGCGCGACGTGACAGTCTGCTCGGGCAATGCCGCGGACGGGGTGTGAGAGAGGAACTCATGCCCGTGTTCACCCGCTGCATCTTCACAGCGCAAACGGCGGAAGAACTTTTTAACAATCCCGGAGCAGGTGATCTGACACTTCGAGCCGACAGCCCGGCCGCCAATCCCGCCGGATTCCTGCCGGGCATTACCGATTCCTATCTGGGTGCCTTGCCTCCCGCACTCTCCATACCCATCATGGATAACAGTATAGGTATAGCCGGCACATGGGACGAGCAGAGTGCGGCCGGCATACTCACCATTGTAGGCGGAGCCATCTGTCTGGATGAGACAAGCAGCGACACGGTGGGCGAAGTGCTCAGTAAAATCATCAGACTCGACACCGCACGGGCATCCGTTACCGGTATACTCGCATCGTTCACCTCCCTGTTCGGTTCGCACGGCATCGTACTCAACGACCGCCCCGTGACCGACCGCACATTCGCCCCCGGAGACCTCCTGCCGCAAGGCCGGTACGTAGTAGATGGAAACGTGGCATACCGCAACGCCGTTTATGTCACGGGAAACGTGCTGGCGGTTGACGAGGAGGGTACCACGTTCGTATCCGGGCTTAACGGCACGGATACGGGTACACTTCACACACTCGAAGACCCCAACATCGAAAACGTGTGCTACCTGCGCTCGACCCCCGTCATATTCTCCACGCTGCAGGCGGCAGACTCCCTGCAAAGCGGTGGTGTCTATCTCAACACGGGTGAGAGCCCCATCCGATACCGCGGACGGACCGTTGTGCCCGACGAGAGTTTCGTGGCGGCCAACGATACCGACACATTCATACCGCCCGCCGATGATCCCGAATACCGCATCGCCATCATGTTCGACGACACACGGGTGCCCGCACAGCCGTGGATACCCGCACAACTCTTCGGCGACTACTTTGTCTGCAAGTCCGGCGGCGTGGTACAGTATGATGATGACGGCATCCCCGTCTCCTCGGGTAACAACCGCTCCTATCAGCCTCAAAGCGATGGCGGATACGCCGAAAAACTGTGCAAGAGTGTGATGAACGACCGTTATTGCCAATTTAAAATAATAGCCCGTAAACAGTAAGCAATGAAACCGATCATCCGTACATTCTCAATTGGCGCATCACCGCGGACAGTCCGTGATGATTCCGCCATGCTGCGCGGTTTTGCGCTCCATGTCCACATGGCGACGGGGGATGAAGAAAGAAAAAACGGTATCATCCGCTCGTTCAACGTGCGGAGTGTGGCCCGATGCCATGCGCCGGAACAGTCACCGTATCTCTTGCGATCGTTCGTCGCTATCACGGCTCCACCCGACAACCCGCAGGAACCACTCATCGTGCGCCACCCGGCAAAAGGATCGTGAGGGAAATATTCATGAAACATTAAAACGCTATCAATATGCTGAATGATTAAAGAAAATCTGTTTGTCCTGAAACAAACCTCATCGCTCGGCGACCTGCTTATCAAACCCGTGACAAAGGAACTTGCCCGCCAAATGGTGCTTGAACACCATTATTCCCATAAATGGAACTTTGGCGGCTTTGGAGTGTTTAACTTCAGTATCTTCCGCGCCGATGAACCGGACAAATGCCTCGGTGTTGCGGTTTACGGTTACATGAAGAATCCCAAAGTAAGATTATTCCATCACCCGAGTCCGAAAGCGTGGATATGCGAATTAAACCGTTTGTGGATTGGCGACTGCCTCGGGAAGAATGCGGAAACCGTGCTAATTGCCGCCAGCATCAAGTTGATCCGCAAAATGGATGAGAATATCGTGGCTATACAAAGTTTCGCCGATGGTCGTTTAGGCTGCGGAACAATTTACAAGGCGGCCAACTTCAAATATTACGGCTTTCATTACACGCGTTTTCTGCGCAATAGGCGAACGGGCGAGTTTATCCATAACCAAATACTCACAAATACGACATCACCATCCGGCTACGTGCGTTCAAATGTAGCCTTCTTGCTTGGTGACCTGGATGTGTTCGTGGTGAAAACCTACCGTTACATTTATCCTTTGTGCAAGCATTTTCAGTTTAAGATGAAAGAAAAGCCTTATCCCGAATATGACAAAGGGATGGAACAAATAGAGTGGCAAAGAGACAGGCACAAGATAAAGGCAAACATTGTTCGCCTGCTTGATAAGCTGGTTACATAAAAGGCTTGCTAACGGGGCAAACCTATCAAAAGGATCTCTTAATTACTAAGCAAAGATAGTGGTTTTCTACGAATTGAACAAATAAAGTGCAGACAAAATGCAGATGAAAAACAACGTTTTTCGCGCTTTTTGCATATGTTCAAAAGGCATTTAATTACCGCTTGAATGGTGATTAAATGCCTTTGCTTTGATGGGCTGAAAAAATAGTGAAAATTGTACGTTTCGTTTTAGAAAATTGTACGTTTCGTTTTCGCGATTAT
>NZ_JBGFSP010000011.1 GCF_041227145.1 Bacteroides sp. AN502(2024)
AATATTGTCCTAAATAAATTTTGAGCATGAGCTAACTGACTATACTGTTAAGTATAGCCTCGAGAGTTCAAAATCAATCCCCCCTAATCGTTTTCGATGGTTTCGGGAGGTGGTGTAAATGGTTGATCAAGCCATTTTTGGAGGTCGATTTTGGTAAATGTGTTCAGCCGGAGCGTGACCACAAGGTTAGCCAATGCCCATTTGTATCTTGCGATGTGCTTTAGCCATGTCAGAATCAGCATTGTAGTCATAGCAGTCCATATTTGGGTCTCTACGGCATTGCGGGATGTGCCGATAAAGCTCTTGATGCGTAGCAGTTGCTTGAGGTTGCGAAAGAAGATTTCTATGTTCCACCGAGCCTTGTACAGAGCCGCTATGCTTGATGCTGCCAATGTGAAGTTGTTTGTGAGTAACTCAATTTCAAAACCGTGTTCATCGTTCCATACTGCGATGCGACGTAAACGTTTGGGATATTTGGATTTGGCCGCCGAGAGTTCGAACTCGATTATTTCGTCAATAAGTACATTCTGAGCGTGTTTTTCAGGCAAAGGCAACTCCTCTATGGCTTTGTACCGGATATTGTCTTTATGACGCACTACAAAGAACACGTTGCTGCTGTCCCAATTATTCAGCAATGAGTAGTCACAGTAGCCTCGGTCGGCTACTACAATACTATACGGATGTAACTCAATATCAAAAGCAGCTTTGTTGTCGGTGGTTTTGCCATCGGTGATATTCACGAACTCCGGCAAAAGACTGTCATAGTCCAATAGCGTGTGCATCTTGACCGCCCCCTTGGTGGTAGTGTAATGTGCCCAGTCATATATTGACAGAGTCAATGACACCAATGTGGAGTCGAGCAGTTTTATCGGCATCTTGAAACGGAACTTTCTTCGTTGCCATAGGGCTTGCTGTCCGAAATACTGAAACAACGAGTAGAATATGCCGCGAAAAACCGAACTGTCTCGGTTGGCGTTCTGATATGCTACCGTTGACTTGGATGGTGCACGGTTGATTCCCAAATGATTGAGGTTGCCGGTGGCTGATTTCAGCCCGTTTGAGATATCTCTGACTGAATCACATCCTGAGAATTGGCTGAAAATCATGCTAACAAACTGACTCCATGTATTGTAGCCCTTACAATGCTTGTCTGACCCCGAAGATTTTATGATTTTCCTGATATTTTCTTTCGGGAGATGTGATATTACCTGTGCGAAAAGTGTTATATTTGCCATAGGAAGTAGATGAGTTGGTGGCTCGCTACTAAGGTAGTCATTTTACCTTAGTTCTACTTCCTTTTTATTTGTTCCCCCAATTTATTTAGGACAATATTGATCTTAGCCATATCTTAGTTGGGGAATTTCCCCCGTTTGGGCCGTCAAACCTTGTTTTCGGGGGAATACCTAAAGATACTAAAAAGCCAACTAATTCGCAATAATTTGTGTATGAATTAGTTGGCTCATTTTATAATATTTAATGAATGTCCCGAAGTAACGGACGCATAAAAACTCCTGACTTTCCTATATGAGGTCTGAAGAATAACCGATTTAACAGCAACCTGTTCTCAACAGCAGGTTGCTGTTCTTTTTTTAGCACTATGGAATTTTTTAGAAAGTACTATTTCTTATAAATCAACTTACTCGGAACTCCCTCTCCGAATAAGTTATCTCCAAGCGTTGTAATCTTATCTCCCGTAGCCAACACATAACGGAGATTATCACATCCCATAAAAGCACCGAACTCGATAGCCGTTACACTGGCCGGTAATTCCAGCGTGCCGCAAAGATGACCGCAATTACTAAATACACGCTGTCCGATTGATTTCAGGTTATGAGGCAATTTCATACTCAATAGATACTTCTTCTGTGAGAAAGTGAAATCGGGGATAGCCGTTGCATTCGTTTGGGAGATATCGACAGATACGAGATTCGGCATATAATCACGGATAAGTTTGAAGTCGGCGTTATCCAGTTTCCCTTCAACGGTGAGGAAGTTGATGTCTTTGGGTTGCAGTCCCGCTTTCAGAATTTCTTCTTCCAGTTTACCCATTGCACCCACTTGCAGGGTAGTCTCTACCGGTTCGCCTTCGATGAAAGCAAAATTCTGCCATCTGTTCTTATAGCGGTAAGAGTCGCTGCTGCCCAGAGGGACGAAAATGGCGGTAACGCTGTCTGCCAATGCTTCCGGCAGCAGGTTGGGAGCTGTCTTTTTCCGGATCTGACAGATTTTCAGGTTCTCACAACCTTTGAAGGCGGCATCTTCAATATTCTTCGTTTTCTCGGAAAGGATCACTTTTTCCAGTGTGGTTTTACCCTTGGTTACTCCGCCTACCACATTCGAGAAAGCATAGGCTGGGATGAAATTCGGCATATAAATGTAGAATTTTCCATTAGGGTAAGTACCGGCTTTTCCGCTGTACATCTTGATTTCTGCATTCGAGATATCCAATATTTTCAGATGGTCGAATTCGTCACGGAGATGCCGGAAGTCCTCTGCGTTCAGTTTTCCGGTCAATGTGAGGTGGGTGACACTGTTGGCTTCCTCTTCGGTCATCATGGAAATCAGCGTACCGGGCTTACTCACATAATACGTCTTGCTCACTTGGGCTGCGGCTTCTAATGTGTTAGCGGCCAGTAAGAAACTTATCAATAGTAGTTTAATTTTCATAATTTTGTAGATTTGTTCTGACAAATATAGGAAAAATAGAGAATACATGATGCTTTTTTATGTTTTATATCTAATTTTGTAGCCGGATTAACAAATTGTAAAAATGGAGGCAGACAATATGGGTGGGAGGAAAGGGCCCTCAAGACTTCCTGTGTGGGCATGTATCCCACTGTTTATTGTGGTACTTTCCATCTTTATTGGATTGTATGGTACACTGGTCAGCGGATGCTTGTCGTTGGTTCTTGGGGCGGAGGCCCGTCATTCGGGAGTCGTAGGGTATATTTTCGTAGAGGTCGGTATGCTTTTGGCCGTTCTTACTGCTGCCGTAATCTTGCTTCGTCTCGAACGTCGTCCTTTTTCTGATTTGGGACTTTCCCTAAAAGGACATGCCAGTGGAGTGTGGTATGGTCTTCTGATGGCAATCTTCCTCTATCTGCTGGGTTTCGGAATCTCTGTTGTTGGGGGAGGAATAGAAGTCATCGGTTTTCAGTTTAATCCGTTGGATTTGTGGGAGTCGTGGGTATTTTTTCTGTTAGTGGCGTTGTTTGAAGAAATTTTGATGCGCGGCTATATTCTCGGACATCTGCTTCATACTCATATGAATAAATTTCTGGCAATTTTCGCCTCGTCAGCATTATTCGCGTTTATGCATATTTTTAATCCGGAAATAGCTTTTCTGCCGATGCTTAATCTATTACTTGCCGGTATGCTGTTGGGTACTTCTTATCTATATACCCGGAATCTGTGTTTCCCGATCTCCCTTCACCTTTTCTGGAATTGGATTCAAGGTCCGATTCTAGGTTATCAGGTAAGTGGAAATAATTTCACGACGAGCATGCTGACTTTGCGTATACCCGAAAAAAATATACTGAATGGAGGAGCCTTCGGTTTTGAAGGCTCACTCATTTGCACAGTACTTATGATTGTTTTTACAATTCTGATGGTGTGGTGGGGAGAAAAAAGAGAAGCAATCAGTCTTGCGGTACTCCGATCGTGCTAAGTTGAATCCGTTTCCGGTCATTATCTACATTCATCACTTTGACCATGACGTGTTGATGGATGGATACCACTTCCGTCGGATCGGAAATGAACCGTTCCGCTAATTGAGAGAGGTGTACCAGTCCATTCTCCTTAATACCGATATCGACAAACGCTCCGAAATTGGTGATGTTACCAACGATGCCCGGAAGAATCATTCCTTCGCGCAAGTCGGCTATGGTACGTACGTTCTTGTCGAATTCGAATACTTTGATAGCCTTACGCGGGTCACGTCCCGGCTTGTCGAGTTCCTGCAGGATATCTTGTAAGGTGGGCAGGCCGACGGTAGGAGTGGTGTAGTCGGAGATGTTAATCTTCCGTCGGAGTTCCTTGTCGGCTATCAGTTCATCGATGGTACATTTTAGGTCTTTGGCCATTTGTTCTACGATGTGGTAGCTTTCCGGGTGTACGGCGGTGTTGTCCAGTGGATTCCTGGCTCCGGGAATGCGGAGGAATCCGGCACATTGTTCGAAAGCCTTGGCACCCATACGCGGGACTTTCATCAACTCTTTCCGTGAACCGAAAGCACCGTTTTCCGCCCGGTAGTTGACGATGTTTTGAGCCAGTTGCGGTCCCAGTCCCGAGATATAAGTCAATAGATGGCTGCTTGCTGTATTCAGGTTTACACCGACTAGGTTCACGCAATTTTCTACTGTCTGATCAAGTGCTTTTTTTAGCTTCGTCTGGTCTACATCGTGCTGGTATTGCCCTACACCGATGGATTTAGGATCTATCTTTACCAATTCTGCCAATGGGTCCATCAGGCGGCGGCCGATGGAGACTGCTCCACGTACCGTAACGTCATAATCCGGAAACTCGTCGCGGGCAATCTTCGAAGCTGAATAGATGGAAGCTCCCTGCTCACTGACTATAAACACAGGTATCTGACGGTCGAAGCTCTGGCTGTTGATGAAATCTTCTGTCTCACGGCTTGCCGTTCCGTTACCGATAGAGATGGCTTCGATCCGATAGGCCTCAATCATTTTACGGAGTCTGGAAGCCGCTTCTCTTGTCTTGTTCATCGGAGGATGAGGATAAATATTCTCATTATGCAACAGATTGCCTTGTGCGTCGAGGCAGACAACTTTACACCCTGTACGGAATCCGGGGTCGATAGCGAGTACCCGTTTTTGTCCCAATGGAGAGGCGAGAAGAAGCTGGCGAAGGTTCTCGGTGAATACCCGGATAGCTTCCTCATCAGCTTTTTCTTTGGATTGAGCGGCAAATTCTGTTTCGATGGAAGGTTTGAGCAGACGCTTGTAAGCATCGGTCGTGGCTTCTCTCACCTGTCGGCTACACTCGTTGTTGCCACGTACGAACTGACGTTCCAGGCGTTCGATGCACGCCTCGTCATCGGGATTGATAGACACTTTCATCAGGCCTTCTGACTCTGCCCGGCGGATGGCCAGCAGGCGGTGGGACGTGCAGCGTTTCAGTGCTTCGGAGAAATCGAAATAATCCCGGTATTTCGCCGCTTCTTCCTCTTTCCCTTTCACCACTTTGGCACTAATCTCTGCCTGGCGGCTGAACTGATTGCGTACCGTGTTGCGGGCATGCTCGTCTTCGTTCACCTGCTCTGCAAGGATATCACGGGCACCTTTCAGGGCATCTTCCACATCTTTCACTTCTCCTTTCACAAAGGTCGCAGCCTTGGAGCTAAGGTTGTTTTCCTTTTGCAGCATCAGGAGGAGGGCAAGCGGCTCCAACCCTTTCTGACGGGCTACTTCGGCACGTGTCTTCCGCTTGGGTTTATAAGGAAGATAAATGTCTTCCAGTTCCGTCGGATTCCAAGTGTCGTTGATACGTTTTTCCAGTTCGGCAGTCAGTTTGCCCTGCTCGTTGATGGTGCCGAGAATCGTTTCTTTCCGTTTGGCTATGTCGCACAACTTATCGTGTTGCTCTTTGATTTGTTCTATCTGTACTTCATTCAGTCCGCCGGTGGCTTCTTTACGATAACGGCTGATGAAGGGAATTGTAGCACCTTCACCTAAAAGGTGGAGCGTACTGCTTATTTGTCTTTTCGGTATACCCAGCAAGCCGGAAATCATCTTGTGAAATAATTCCATAATTTGTATTTTTGAGAGTAAATAAGCGACAAAGATAATCATATTACACCAGTATGTCTCCTAAAGAATACCGGAAAAGCCGCTAAAATTCAATATTGTCCTAAATAAATTTTGAGCATGAGCTAACTGACTATACTGTTAAGTATAGCCTCGAGAGTTCAAAATCAATCCCCCCTAATCGTTTTCGATGGTTTCGGGAGGTGGTGTAAATGGTTGATCAAGCCATTTTTGGAGGTCGATTTTGGTAAATGTGTTCAGCCGGAGCGTGACCACAAGGTTAGCCAATGCCCATTTGTATCTTGCGATGTGCTTTAGCCATGTCAGAATCAGCATTGTAGTCATAGCAGTCCATATTTGGGTCTCTACGGCATTGCGGGATGTGCCGATAAAGCTCTTGATGCGTAGCAGTTGCTTGAGGTTGCGAAAGAAGATTTCTATGTTCCACCGAGCCTTGTACAGAGCCGCTATGCTTGATGCTGCCAATGTGAAGTTGTTTGTGAGTAACTCAATTTCAAAACCGTGTTCATCGTTCCATACTGCGATGCGACGTAAACGTTTGGGATATTTGGATTTGGCCGCCGAGAGTTCGAACTCGATTATTTCGTCAATAAGTACATTCTGAGCGTGTTTTTCAGGCAAAGGCAACTCCTCTATGGCTTTGTACCGGATATTGTCTTTATGACGCACTACAAAGAACACGTTGCTGCTGTCCCAATTATTCAGCAATGAGTAGTCACAGTAGCCTCGGTCGGCTACTACAATACTATACGGATGTAACTCAATATCAAAAGCAGCTTTGTTGTCGGTGGTTTTGCCATCGGTGATATTCACGAACTCCGGCAAAAGACTGTCATAGTCCAATAGCGTGTGCATCTTGACCGCCCCCTTGGTGGTAGTGTAATGTGCCCAGTCATATATTGACAGAGTCAATGACACCAATGTGGAGTCGAGCAGTTTTATCGGCATCTTGAAACGGAACTTTCTTCGTTGCCATAGGGCTTGCTGTCCGAAATACTGAAACAACGAGTAGAATATGCCGCGAAAAACCGAACTGTCTCGGTTGGCGTTCTGATATGCTACCGTTGACTTGGATGGTGCACGGTTGATTCCCAAATGATTGAGGTTGCCGGTGGCTGATTTCAGCCCGTTTGAGATATCTCTGACTGAATCACATCCTGAGAATTGGCTGAAAATCATGCTAACAAACTGACTCCATGTATTGTAGCCCTTGCAATGCTTGTCTGACCCCGAAGATTTTATGATTTTCCTGATATTTTCTTTCGGGAGATGTGATATTACCTGTGCGAAAAGTGTTATATTTGCCATAGGAAGTAGATGAGTTGGTAGCTTGCTACTAAGGTAGTCATTTTACCTTAGTTCTACTTCCTTTTTATTTGTTCCCCCCAATTTATTTAGGACAATATTGGCTAAAATTATAAAACACCGGAACGTACACGGCTTAATGTCTCCGGTGTCATTAGAAGATAGGAGGCGATGTACGCCAAAGGTGCACGTTTGATGATTTCCGGATGTGTTTCGAACAGGAGGTTATAGCGCTCGCGGGCGGATTCAAAACGCCAGGAGTCTGCTTTAATCTGTGATACGATTAGAGAGTATTCCAGTATTTTCTGGTAGAACATATTGATCTCCCAGTTTTCTCTTGCCAATTTTTGTATCATATTACGGGGGAATAGGTAGATGATGGATGGCTCCAGGGTTTCCACTATCAGCCGCGTAGGTTCTTGTTTTAAAAAACTTTCGATACACATCACGATGCAACCTTCGTATGAGAAATGTTCGGTTATGTCTTTTCCATTTTTGTAATAATACTGCCTTAACATACCTTTGCCCACAAAAACGAGTTCGTGAGCTACTTCTCCTTCATGCAGTGCTATTGCTCCTTTGGGAAATTCTTTACGAATCAGTATGTTTTCTATCTGTCGCCTTCCTTCTATGCTCATTTCCGGAAAGCGGGAATTAACAACAGCATTTACAGTATCTCTTAATAGTGTATCCATCTCTTTTTGTCTTGGTGTGTTGGAGGGGAGGAAGTAGTGGGTACGGGAATCGAACCCGTATTGCATGCGTGAGAGGCATGTGTCCTAACCGTTAGACGAACCCACCGGAGTTTTAATAGATTTAAAAAGAGCCAAGTCAATCAAACTTAGCTCTTTTATTTTGATATTTTGCGGAAGCTGGGGGATTCGAACCCCCGGTACCCTAACGAGTACGTCAGTTTAGCAAACTGGTGGTTTCAGCCACTCACCCAAACTTCCTTGAACCCGCATTCTCTCTTAAATGCGGTGCAAATATAGGGGGAACTTTTGGACTACGCAAATCTTTTAGCAAGATTTTTTTTACCTTTTTTTGTGAAATGAGATAACCAGCTATGTTTCAAATGTTAAACGGAGGATTTTTTTCGAAAGCTTTTAATTTTGATCGATGAACGGAGGACTTGAAACATCTTGACGCTATCCGTTCATTACAGTGACGGTATATTTGACCTTGGGAAAGGACATAAAAAAGGCTATCTATCCCAGACAGCCAATCTTTTGTTAACCTTAAATCTAATACTATGAAAAACACAGTACAAATGTACGGACTTCTAGCGAATTTGCAAATAAAACAAGAAAAAAGAGGAGTTTTATAACATTGATTAAATATTTGATTCCTCAATTCTATTTTTATTAAGAATTTCACATAACTGGTCTCGGCACTTTTGCCTCCTAAAGAAATGGCATGCATCTTTGTCTGTTTTACTTTTGCATGTCATTTCTGTTCCACTATGGAAAAAACTGGCTTAGGAAATCTACAAGGCGGTCAAAGCTACTTCCTGAATCGGTTATTTCAATGCACTCAATATCATCGGAGAAAGAGACAAGAATTCTTTGAAATAGATCTCATTGGGGGATTTACCTTTAGATTTAGGCAATTTCCTCCCGATAAGTAGGAGTTTTCAGGTTCATAAGGAAAATTCATTCTCTACTTTTGTTTTATCGAAAGATAAATGATAGATAATAATTAGAGAACCGTTAAAAATAAAGGAATATGAAAACGAACACATTTAAATACTTCGGTTTGGCTTTGATGGCTATATTAATGGTCAGTTTTACCTCTTGCGAAGTGGAAATAGACAGTTTCTATGATGATGATCATAATGGTGCAGGGTACTATAACCGTTCGGCAAATTTATGTAGCCGTATCTGGGTTAGTTTCTATCGGGACATGAACGGTAATTATTGTCGTCAGGAATTGGACTTCTTTTTAGATCGTACCGGAATTGACTATATACGGGTGGAATATCCTAACGGAGCAGTAGAGCAACATGAATATAATTTCCGTTGGAGCTGGGAAAATTATGCACAGACTTCCATTCGTATGTCATACGGACCGAATGATGTTTCATTTTTGGATGATGTGTACATCGGTGGGAACAGGTTAAGCGGTTATCTGGACGGACGAAATAACTTTGTAGAGTTTCAGGGGAAATGATGAAGATGAAAAGGAAAGAAACAGAGGGAAAAGATCGTTTGAAGGATAACAATATACAGGTGAAAAGAGGAGGATGAGGAAGTTAAGATAGAAATAGGATAGTTATTAGGAACAAAAGAATAGGTAACGAAGTAAAAGTGTAATCGATAAGATTTCAGGATATACGAATTAGAGGATCAATAGGGCGTGAAATGAAAGCTTAAAAGTTTTGAACCGGACTAAATAGTTTTTATCTTTGCGCCCTATTAGTTTGTTATATGCATGGAGTGGTTATATAGTCTATTTGTCGAACATTCTGCCTTACAGGCTGTTGTGGTACTCTCTCTGATTTCTGCTATTGGTCTGGGCTTGGGAAGGGTGCATTTCTGGGGCATTTCTCTGGGAGTCACTTTTGTCTTTTTTGCAGGTATTCTGGCCGGACATTTCGGGTTATCGGTTGATTCGCAGATGCTGAATTACGCAGAAAGTTTCGGATTGGTTATCTTCGTTTATTCTCTCGGTTTGCAAGTGGGGCCCGGTTTTTTCAGCTCTTTCTGTAAAGGAGGAGTGACGTTGAATATGTTGGCGCTGGGAGTCGTCCTGTTAGGGACATTGTTGACAGTGATAGCCAGTTATGTTACAGGCATACCGCTTCCCGACATGGTCGGTATACTTTGTGGAGCAACGACAAATACTCCGGCATTGGGAGCTGCACAACAAACATTGAAACAGATGGGAATGGATAGCAGTAGTCCTGCTTTGGGATGTGCTGTAACTTACCCGATGGGGGTAGTCGGTGTGATTCTGGCTATTCTGTTAATCCGTAAAATATTGGTTCGCAAGGAAGATTTGGAAATAAAAGAGAAAGACGATGCGAACAAAACCTATATTGCTGCGTTTCAAGTACACAATCCTGCTATTTTCAATAAAAGCATCAAGGATATCGCTCACATGAGTTATCCGAAGTTTGTGATATCCCGTTTATGGCGTGACGGACATGTCAGTATTCCGACTTCGGACAAAATATTGAAAGAAGGCGACCGTTTGCTGGTGATAACAGCAGAGAAGGATGCTTTGGCACTGACCGTACTTTTTGGTGAACAAGAGAATACAGATTGGAATAAAGAGGACATTGACTGGAATGCGATTGACAGTGAACTGATCTCACAGCGTATCGTCGTTACCCGTCCCGAACTGAACGGGAAGAGGCTTGGTTCACTCCGGTTGAGAAACCATTACGGCATTAACATCAGTCGTGTTTATCGTTCGGGGGTACAACTGCTTGCTACTCCAGGATTAATACTTCAGTTGGGCGACCGTTTGACGGTAGTGGGAGAGGCCGCTGCCATTCAAAATGTGGAAAAAGTATTGGGAAATGCCGTGAAAAGCTTGAAAGAACCTAATCTTGTTGTCATATTTATCGGCATCGTGCTTGGTTTGGCATTAGGAGCCATCCCTTTTTCCTTTCCGGGTGTCAGCACTCCTGTGAAGCTGGGATTAGCAGGAGGGCCGATTATTGTCGGTATTCTTTTGGGCACTTTTGGACCCAGAATACATATGATTACTTATACTACCCGTAGTGCGAACTTGATGTTGCGTGCTTTAGGACTTTCCATGTATCTCGCCTGCCTGGGACTGGATGCCGGAGCTCAATTTTTCGACACCGTATTCCGTCCCGAAGGGTTATTATGGATTGCTTTGGGAGCCGGATTGACCATTATTCCAACAGTTTTGGTTGGTTTCGTGGCTTTTAAGATGATGAAAATAGATTTCGGCTCTGTATCCGGTATGTTGTGCGGTAGTATGGCCAATCCGATGGCATTGAGCTATGTGAACGATACCATTCCCGGTGACAATCCATCTGTAGCCTATGCGACAGTTTATCCGTTGTGTATGTTCTTGCGGGTAATTATCGCTCAAGTGTTGCTGATGTTCTTGTTGAACTGAGAGGAGGGTGTGTCATAATGCCTGAATATAAAGATTTACCCCTGCCACAGATAGCTATAGCAGGGGGCATTTCTTCAAAAAGGGAATTTTGACACACCCTCTTTGAGTTATTAAATAGTGATTTGGCGCTAGTAAATTGTAAATAGTAAAATAAGTAAATAAAATGACTGCTCAAAGTAACATAACACCTGAAAGCATCGTGGGTGATCTTCGTTATCTGCAACTGCTTTCCCGAAGTTTCCCTACCATTGCCGATGCCAGTACGGAAATAATTAATTTGGAGGCTATCCTGAATCTGCCTAAGGGGACAGAGCATTTCCTGACCGATGTACATGGTGAATATGAAGCCTTCCAGCATGTGCTGAAGAATGCTTCGGGTGCGGTAAAACGTAAAGTAAATGAAATATTCGGCAACACTCTCCGTGAAGCTGAAAAGAAAGAAATCTGTACATTGATTTACTATCCCGAAGAAAAGCTCCAATTGGTGAAAGCCCGCGAGAAGGATTTGGACGACTGGTATCTGATAACGTTGAACCAACTGGTAAAAGTCTGTCAGAACGTATCTTCCAAATATACCCGTTCGAAGGTACGCAAATCACTGCCTGCCGAATTCTCTTATATCATTCAGGAGTTATTGCACGAATCGTCTATCGAACCGAACAAGCATGCTTATATTAATGTAATTGTCAGTACGATTATCTCTACGAAGCGTGCCGACGATTTCATTATCGCTATGTGCAATCTGATTCAGCGTCTGACTATCGATTCTCTTCATATCGTAGGCGATATTTATGACCGTGGTCCCGGTGCACATATCATTATGGACACATTGTGCAACTACCACAACTTCGATATCCAGTGGGGAAATCATGATATTCTCTGGATGGGGGCAGCTTCCGGTAATGATAGTTGCATTGCCAACGTGATACGTATGTCCATGCGCTACGGTAATTTGGGCACGCTTGAAGACGGGTACGGAATCAATCTGCTTCCATTGGCTACTTTTGCAATGGATACGTATGCCGATGATCCTTGTACGATTTTCATGCCGAAAATAAACTTTGCCGATGCTCATTATAATGAGAAGACTTTGCGTCTGATTACTCAAATGCATAAAGCCATCACCATTATTCAGTTTAAGCTGGAAGCCGAAATCATCGACCGTCGTCCGGAGTTTGGAATGGCTAACCGTAAACTTCTGGAGAAGATTGATTTTGAACGTGGCGTCTTTGTATATGAAGGAAAAGAATATGCTTTGCGCGATACCAACTTCCCGACTGTAGATCCGGCAGATCCTTACCGGCTGACTGAAGAAGAACGCGAGTTGGTAGAAAAGATTCATTATTCATTTATGAATAGTGAGAAATTGAAGAAGCACATGCGCTGTCTGTTTACCTATGGCGGCATGTATCTGGTTTCAAATTCGAATCTTCTTTACCATGCTTCTGTTCCTCTGAATGAGGATGGTAGCTTTAAGCATGTCAAGATACGTGGAAAAGAATACTGGGGACGTAAATTGCTGGATAAATCCGATCAACTGATCCGTACTGCTTACTTCGATGAAGAAGGAGAGGAAGATAAGGAGTTTGCTATGGATTATATTTGGTATATGTGGTGCGGTCCGGACGCTCCCTTGTTTGATAAGGATAAGATGGCGACTTTTGAGCGTTATTTTGTAGAAGATAAAGAGTTGCATAAAGAAAAGAAAGGCTATTATTACACATTGCGTGACCGGGAAGATATTTGTGACCGGATTTTGGCGGAGTTTGGAGCTTCAGGTCCTCACTCGCATATTATCAACGGTCATGTGCCTGTGAAAACGATTCAGGGAGAACAGCCCATGAAAGCCAATGGCAAGCTTTTTGTTATTGATGGTGGTTTCTCAAAAGCCTATCAGCCGGAAACGGGAATTGCGGGATATACGCTTGTCTATCATTCTCATGGTATGCAGCTTGTACAGCACGAACCGTTCCAGTCCCGTCAGAAAGCCATTGAAGAGGGATTGGATATCAAGTCCACCAATTTCGTTCTTGAATTTAATTCGCAACGGATGATGGTGAAAGATACCGATAAGGGAAAAGAACTGGTGACTCAAATACAGGATTTGAAGAAATTGCTTGTTGCTTATCGTACCGGTTTGATAAAAGAAAAAGTATGAGTAAGACAATCAAATTTGATTTTTCTATGGAGGATATGCGTATCCTTCATAGATACATTCATTCCGAAAAATATCATTGCAGTACTTTCTGCAATCATTGGGTTAATGGTAGAAAACACTACGATGTTTGTTTCTAATCATCCCAATGTTTGTTTTTAATCATTGAGATGTTTGTTTTAATCATCCCAATGAAAAAATAATCTATCAGCATATTTGTTTACTAGTCATAATTCCTAATTTCAGACAATGTCCTATAGGATTAAACTGTAATCCTGTCAACTAAAACAGAATCCTTTGTTTCAAGATGTTTTAAGGTGCTTAATGAGTTCCAATTGCATCCGCGTATCATCATTAATATCGTTATAATCGGCTTCTTAATATTCAGAAAGTTCTCTTGCAGGGCTTAACCATTTTTCTACAGTCATGTGTTCAAAAATGGTATCTTTATATTCTCCTTTTTGATATTTTCTTTGTGCATTGTCTGACTATAAAATCCGATGATATGGTGAACTAAATTCTGCCTACGGAAATAGTCATTCCCGATGCACACAATGTTATTTCATGCCAGAAATCTTTTCTTTTATCCAAGTCAACTTTTGCAAGGGTTAAAGTATATTGTTGCCCCTCTTTAGACCATTGACTGTTTGGGGAGTTGCACATTAACTCTATTTTTTGGAGCAATGTATCTTCAAGCGGATGAATAAATTCAAGAATTATTTCTTCTGAGTAATCTCCATTAAAGTTTGGTGGGCATCCCATGGAAGAAATTATTTTGTATTCCGGGATTTGAAACCCTAAGACTTTTTCAGAAGTAGAATCTGCTAATAATGGCTGAGAAGGTTTGCAGGGAATTATTTCAAGTTCAGACCAGTGTCCCCCATACCGTTCTTTTATATCATTTTCTTTAATCTCTGCATTTATAAAAAGAAGAGTAAAAAAAAGGACTGTCAAGGAAGAGAACAACGCCGCTGCAATAAATACCGCATTTAGCCACCAACTGTGTTCTTGACAGAATTCAATAGTAACAAAAACGACAAGTGCCAAAATACCTATGGCAACAAGTATTATTCGTCCGATTCCTTTATTTATTTTCGTTGATAGTCCTTTCATGATATTATATTTTAAGTTGTTCTTCAAAGTTGGCTACTAATATAGCATCAGTCATAAAAAATACTCCAAGAAAAAATATAATTCCTATAATACTAAATCCAGTAAGTATAAGTATTCTTTTAAATTTTTTCTTATTTGTCAAAGAAGCCAAAATAAAAAGAATCAATACAAGTGGATAAATAACTAAGAATAAGTAAACATTTAATTCTCCATAGGAGATTCCTGTCGTCCTGCTAACATGTGATAAAAATTCTATTCCAAAGTTTGTAATAGCATCGCAATTGTTTTGCACATTTTGAATTAATGAATTTATTTCCATGTTTTTCTATTTCTCAAATTTCATAAGTTAAAAAGTCGCCTTTCATTTCTTTCATATATTCATCAAGACTTTCTATATAAAGGTATGTATCACTTGGCTGATGGTAAATTGTTATTTTATTCATTGTTCTACTTCCTTTTTCACAAACTTCTTGTAAAAATTTTGCATTACTTCCACAAACTCAACAGGCAATCTTTTGATAACTTCCTCTTTAATAGGTTCAGGCACACCACCATAAAAGGCTTCTGCTATTCCACCAGTAATGGCTCCCATTGTATCAGCATCACCTCCTAATGAAACAGCCAAGCGGACTGCATTTTCAAAATCTGTACTTTCTAAAAATGCAATGATAGATTCCGGTACCGACCCTTGACAAGTAGCATCAAACTGATAGGTGGGGCGGATTTCGTCACAAGTTCGGCTTAAATTATAACCAAAAGACATTTCTATGTAGTTCTTGATTTCTTCCTTACTTTTTCCTGTTTGAGCCAAAAAAATGCAAGCAGCCGTGGCTTGCGCTCCCTTTATCCCTTCAGGGTGATTATGGGTGATTTCAGCACTTTCTTTGGCTTTTTGCAATGTTTCTTCCAAGGTGTCAAATGCCCAGCCAACAGGACTTACACGCATAGCTGAACCATTCCCAAAACTATTGTAAGGTTGTGGATTTTCGCTTCTTAGCCAACTTCTGAACATTTTTCCATATCCAGCCGATGGATAGCGGTTCCCGTAGTCTTGCATAATACCTAATAAACTATCATTGGTCAGTAACCAATCAGCATTAGCAACAGTCATTACTGTATCATCTGTAAACTTTGAGAATGGAGTGAAAAGATTGAAATTTAAGTTTTTTTTATGATACGTTTCGTAAAAAGAGCCAATCATGTCGCCAGCCACAGCTCCTAACAAAGCTGTAGTGTTTAATATCCCTAACAATCTTAATGTATTTATATCCTTACATCCATTGAAATAGCGTTCAAGTACTTTTTGAAACAAATTGTCTTCTTCAACTTCACAAAACAAAGTCATGCACGAATGAACTTTCATTGCATCCAAATCTCCAAAAACATCTTTGGCATTGACACCTTGCAGGTTGAGGAATGTCGTTGTTATTTCTCTTAATCTTGCTCCAAGTATTGGATGCTGCAAATAAGCTTTGGCTTCTTCCAAATCTTCAATGCCATAATAAGTGGAATTATCGCTTGTTCCCAACCCTTTCAGTTGTGGGAATATGTACCATATCCAATGTGTCAGTTTTCGTCCATTCCTCACTTCTGTTAAAGCACTCTCGTACGTTCGTTCCTGTGCATCAACAAATCGTTTCAAAGAGTACTCCTCCCTTGGTTTGTTTTGTATCTTTTGAAGGGATTTCTTTTGTTTATCAAACCATTTAAACATAATCAGAACATTTTATTAAATTCCTATAAAGATAAAGACTTTTTTAATTTTCTCCAAATACTATCCAATCTGTATTGTCCGACTATAAGATCCAATAAATTAAACTCTTCCTATGGAAATAGTCAGCTTTTATTTTGAATTAACAGATTTTGCTGACGCTTTACATTCTCTTAAAATCCTTTCTGCATTGGTTACAATGATAAATGTCCTCTTTGTAACTTTTAAACCATATAAGAAATAGCAATATAGGATTTTGAATATGACATGATATTCCTTTGGCTTCAAGATTCGCTTTGTATTCATCTGCCAAGATGGGATTTTCACAATGTATTAATAATTTCATAAGCACTACTTATTTATCTAAATCCTTTTATTTCTATTCTATTCTTTTGCTCTTGATTTTTGCACAAGTTTGCAAATTCATCTCTCACCTGTTTTTGGGCAATGAAAAATCCGTCAAGAATAGATTTTAAATACTCATTGTAATTAGGGATATTGCAAGCAAAATATGTTACCATTTGACAATGTGTAGCAATGAATCCTTTTTTCTTATTTATAGTATATAAGTTTGTGATTGCGCTACTTTCATTTGCTTTGTTAACGGCTTGTTTCAGATAGTCTGCATCAGGGTCATTTATGTTTATTCCTCCCCATGCAACATCATAAATCCAAATGATATGGCTATCATTACTCGCATCTATCTTAAATTCCTCTCCTTGATATTTAAAACAGATGCTATTTTCATCGTTTATTTCATATTGGCAACCAATATCTGCTAGCGTTTTAATTAACAAATTTCTCGTCTGATTCTCTTCTTTGTTGATAGCATCATTAACGGCTTCATTCTTTTTTTCGTAATCAGATTTCTTGTTTTTATCATTTTCAATGGCATATCCCACTCTGCCAAAGAAATAAGCGGCAAATATAAATATAATGCCTAATACTATCCAGCTTTCCATGTTTTGAGTTATAATAGGTTATAATCATAAAGGCTATCGCACTTACCTTTGACTAATTGTCCTTTCTCTGTGTTGGGATATTTATTTGCCACCATTTTAAAATTGCATAATTCGTAATGGATATTTGCAGCAACCTTATCATCTGTTACAATTTCACAAGCAAGTCTGATTAATTGTTTTGCTCTATTCTTGGCAGCTGTTGTATACTCATCATTCTCCCAGTCTCTTTTTTTACATACCTGTCCCAAATAACTGGCACCTTTGTAATACTGGGTAATTTCCCAACACCAATTAAATGAGTTCTGCAGTCCGATGGCATATCTCACCATGAGTTGGGCTTTATGGTTGGGTTCCGTGGTCAGGCTCATTTTTTGTTCCAAAGAGTACATTCTCCTTGCAAAATCATATCTGAAATTCGACTTTATTTTTCTCTTTTTGTGCATTACGCTAAAAGGATCATATCCCATATGGACATTGAGGTGCTTCTTATATGCCTTACTGACTGCCCCAAGATATTCTACGGCTTCGGCATACCGCATATTGCGTAGGCATAGTGTACCAATAATGTCATTTAAATAATCAGTGCCTGTATAGCTTCGTGCATTAAGATAGCGGTCAAATTCAGACTTTGGCTTTTGCACACACTGTACATATTTAATGGCAGTGTTCACTCCAAGGCTATCTATCATCTCAAAGAAGTGATTACTATAGTCGTAGCTATTGAAATTGTTAGAATATCGATATTCTGACATCGTATATGTTACAGGCATATATTCATGCTTCCCGTTTACTTCATCTAGTTCTTGTTTGTTTACAAGGTTAAGCAAGCGATTGTCTGCCATATTTGCAAGTTGTAACGCTCGGATAGTCTTGCCCGCCTTAATCATTCGAGGACATACCTCTGCCAATAATATTCTGCGCATCATGTCATTCCAATAGTAATAACTTTCACAGTAGGATAACATATAACCTCTTGCGGTTTCAAGGCGAACATTCTCGTCGATATTCTCGGTGATTTTTAAATCAAGCCACTTTAATTGACTGAACAACTTGTTCTCATAGGCTGAATTGTATGGTTGCAGCTTCGCATCCAAATACATCCTGAACACTTGTACCGATTCGTTGATAAATTCTGAAGAACGGCTATTTTCGGCCAATTCCAATAGGTAAGATGCTTTAGTGGTCTCACCTTTAAGGTCTGCCAAAAATGCTGCTGTATAATACCACGTTGCAGGATTGTCACTTCTGCCACTTCCAGCCATTTTCAAACAAAGAGAATATAGCTTGTTCTGTTCTGTTGTCACCTCAAATTTAGGATTCCAATCAAACTCCCCTAATGGCTCAAGCTTTCTTACATATTCTTGCAGGGTCTCTGCTATATAGTTACTGTTTGGAGCGTATTCACATACAAGTTCAAGAGCTTCCACTGTAGACAGTTTCTCTCCTGTGCGTCCTGCGCAGAAAAGCATCGATTGCACATCACCAAGCTGGGCAAAATATTCCATAGCTTTTTCAGAACGTTTTATATGGAATTCAGCACCGACTATGTAGGGATAAATAAGTTGGCGCATAAGATTATTCTCAGAAAGTAGGGTAACTTCTGATTCCCAAAAATCAATACACTCTTCATATCTGGCCAGTGAGAACAGTGCTCTAATGCCTTGCAATAGATATCTGTCGCGTAGTCTTGCATCATTCACAGACAATGATTTTTCTGCAATCTCTTCAAGTGTCATTCTTGCTCCAATTTTCATCGAAGGATAATACCAGCGTGAGTTACGTTTTAGACGGATGTACTCATTTGTCTTTGCTAAAAGGAGGAAATCCAAAATCGAAGTGTCTCTTTGGGTTATCCACTTTACAAATTTATTGTTACCGGTGGTTGCTTTATTGTCATAAAGTAACTCAAACTCTTCGAGTGGCATCTCATAAACGACATGATAGATATCTTTCAATGGGATGGTATGAGAGGTCAGTTTCTGCCACTCCTTGCAGTTCCTGTTAGCACCGGGATAACATCCCTTAATTTCTAGTTCTGCCTTTGGGTGGCTATTGTGTACCCTGTACATATAATATCCTTCTGGAGAGTACCATGGTCCCCAACAAGCCAGTGCCTCATTAGTAGCAAGTAAAATAACGAGACTAAAGAGAAAGTATCCGGTCGATTTCATCGTCTGTATAGTTTTTTAATTGTTTTTCATCCAAATGATAAAGTATGTTGCCTCTGTGTGGCTTCCCTAAATTTTGCTCAATAAGCCCCTTGACGTGAAAAATTTCAGATGGCGTAGGTCTTTCGTATCTGATATGTCTGTCACCAGAAGATGTCGCACTGTCCGCCGACACTATTGATACGAACTTATTGTTTTCAAACTTTACCCCCCAACCAAAAAACGGATAAGCGAAATCGAGAGGGATCGGGTATTTTATGGGCTTGATATATGGTCTTACATCAGCAATATCCAAAATAGAGTTTTTTGTATTGGGATTCTGTAGTGCTCCTGTGTTGTAAAGCATTAGCACTCCTCCATCTGCAGTGGGGGGCATTTCTTGCAACTGATGTAACCTTACCGTTATGCTCAGCTCAATATTCTTTGGATGCAAAGAGTCCTTTATGGTTTGGCACAATCGGCTATAACTGTCTTTTGTTGATTCCGTCCAATCGCAATCGAGTTGAATTTCCCGAATCTCACCACACTCATTGTATGAACTCATGGCCAATAACCTTTCAGTAATAAGTGAGGCAAACTCTGTTTCCCTGCCACCCATTGCTCGGAGGGCATCAATTGTAATGTATGTTACTGGTATAATCTCTAAACTGTCTGGAACGGCCGACAAGAACTTGGTTGTGGCGATTGGTACAATATCAACACTTCCTGTTTGATAGTTCTGCTCGGTAGCAACATCAAACATACGCACATAAATACGTTTGATGTTGTGCTTTCGCAGGAATGATGTCTCGATGGAGTCAATATCGAATACGGTTTTCCAGTGATAAATAGAATTGTGTTTTGTTACGTTGACACTCTCTTCGGTTACAGAATTGTTTTTGCGACCGCAACAGATAAAAATAACGGTGGCGGCTAATATCAACCAAACTTTAAGTGGGTTCATATCGTTATTTTTAATCAGTGTGAGCACATGTTTACCACGATTACCTATGTCTGCAAACGGGTGCGTAGTATTGGAGAATAGTAGGACAAGAGATCCCATCCCTTTCTTAATCTTATTCATAATTTTTTCTTTGCTAATCTGATTATTGACTCAAATTCTTTACATCAAGCCGTTATCTTCTGATAAAGACCTGATAAGAACTGAATTGCCCCAAAGATGATGGCTCCCCATGTAACAATATATGTTCCACCCTCACGGGCTGCATTGGAATAAGTAACAGCGGTAACCAGCAATCCTCCAATACACCATAAAGCACCATATAACATATTTTTATTAGCAGCCTTGCTTTTTGCTTCTTTCATCTGTTGTTGAAGATTGGACACTATTATGTTCGCATCTTCTGCATTTAATCCTTTTTCTGCTAAGATGTTTTTCACATCTTTTATAGTCCGATGCTGTTTAAATAATAAATCGGCAGCAAAAGCATAGATTTGATTGACTAAATCTTGATTTTCTTGTTCTGTTCTTTGTTCTTTCATAATCTTTTTATTTATCTGTTACGTTTACAATCCAAGTCCACCCAAATTGAATAACAATTAAAACAAGCCACATATGCCAACACATGTTAAAAGTCCATGATGGGAGAAAATCTGTATTTAGAAGCCAATGGTCTATAACGTAAACAGCCCAATAAAGAATTATAAAAACGTAAAGAGGAGAAGTGGACTTGTTAATCATTGCTTGATAACAATTGTGATAATGAATATTGTATTCATCTTTAGTAGGGTATTGTTGTTTCAATTCTTTCAGATATTTTAAAGCCCCCATATATCTTTCCAATCTGAGTAAAATTGTTGATTTAAGATTTAAAATCGCTTCATATATTTCTTTGTAATCTTCTTTGCTAATGAGGTTTATTCCTTTTCCCAAAACAGATAAAGCATCATCAATATAAGATAGTGAGTCTTTACAATATCCGTTTTCTGCAAGATTTTTTCCATATTGAAAATAGACGCCTACCAATGAGAGGACTTCATTGCGATTTTGTCCTTTTTCCATTGAACGGATTTCCATATTATATTTTTCCAAAAACTGTTCGATTCCAATTGTTCCATCGAACAACGCTTTTGTCGCTTCTACTATATTCCAATTTCCCATCGCTTCAATTTCTATTTTACCATTATGATTTATTTCTGTACACTCAACTTTTTTGGGTATTCCATCTTGTGGTAGGCTATATGCAACCCTATAGCCAAGAGTATTCGTTATTGCACTTGATACTATCAAAGTAATAGCTGTGTCTATAATTCTTCTTCTACTATATCATTCATAATCTGCCTAAACACATCCCCTGCCATCAATCCACCGCTTGCAGGCAATCCTTTCTTGCGAATGGAAACGATAATGCTGTATTTCGGGCTATCGGTAGGGAAGTAACCACAAAACTCCACAGCATATTCATCATTTGGAAGGCGGACTGTTCCCGTTGCTCCTGCCACTTTGACCTTATCAGATTTGGCAGGTTTGGCTAATCCATCGGTAACGGCATATTCCAATGTCTGCTTCACACTGTCAACGGATGCGGCAGTACCTTTGGCAATGGCATTGTAGAAGGTCAGGTTCTGCAATGGAGTGGTGAGGATGCCATATCCCAGAGGATTATAAACAAAGCTTGTGTCTTTCACTTGATAACCGTATCTGGCAAGTGTCTCCGCAAAGGCTCGTTCATCCCCAAACGCCTTTCTGACAGTTTTATAATTGGCAATGTTGGAAGCGACTCCCACACCTTGCTCCACTGTAATTTCTCCATATCCACCCCGATGCCAATTACGGTCTAATAATGTATCTTTATCAATAACTAAAATTCCATTTCCAACATCCACCGTATCGGATAGTTTGACTGTCTTTGTCTCCAGTGCAGCCAAAAGTGAGGCGATGCGCACCAATCCCGATTCTTGCAGGATGGAATCAGAACCGACAGAAGCTTTGATTTCACCCGTTTGAACTTCCATTACAATAACCTGACCCGATATAGCGTTAAGTTCGGACAACTTATTTTGCAGGATGGAATCAACTTTCACCTGCAATGTGCTGTCTATGGTAGAAACCGGGGCTGCACTTATCTTGGTAAACCTGTAAGCCGTAAAGACGACAAGTAATATCAGCAAAACTCCTACCATACAAACTATAATGGTTTTCCATCCTGTCAGCCCTCCCTTAGTCCGATCATGAGGTGAGGCTTCTTTCTCAGCATGTTCAGCCACTACCGAAGCCACCATCAAATCATTCACTACGTCCTTCTCTTCTATTCCTCTCTCCACCTTATCAACCGGAATGAGAATGCAAGTATAATTATCTTTTGTCCTGCCATTGCAGATGTCCTTGATTGCTTGCAACTTTTCGGTGTCAGTAAGCTTTTTGTCTGCCAATATCGAACACAGTTCGTCATTCGTCAACTGCTCCAAAACACCGTCGCAGCAAAGGAAGAAATAATCTCCCTCTTCCACATCCGAAAAATTAAATACATCAGCTTTGGAGCGATGTGGTAAGTTGGGTTGCATGGCACGGGTTATCACATTCTTCTGAGGGAAATTCCGTGCTTCCTCTTCCGTCAACTCACCGGCCTTCAGTAGGTCATTAACCAGCGAATGGTCGGAAGACTGATACAAGATGCCGAGCCGGTCATTGGCTTTATCCACATACGAAGGACGGATATGGTAAATGCGGCTGTCACCAATATGGGCAACCAGATAACCACCCCGATGCAGGCAAAGGCAAACCATGGTGGTTCCCATCTTTCTCATCGCATTGTCATCCTTTTTGTCCAGTTCGTCGTATGCACGGTCCAATGCTTCTTTAAAAAGCTCCGGAGACATGAATCCATCTTTCGGATAGTGGCATTCCAAATACCGTCCCAATGCCATACATATCGTCCGGCTCGCCACTTCTCCATGCTCATGCCCTCCCATGCCGTCACACAGAATAAAGAGACGGTTCTTGGGGTTTAATTGTTTCATAGAAGGATAGGTGCAATCCTCCTGATTGTCTTTTTGCCCTATTTCGCTAAATCCAATTGGCTTTCTGATAGTTATATTCATACGTTTATACTATTTGAGTCGCTTCTTCGTCTGTCGCCTCCAGATAGACGTCCGTCTTTCCTAAGGTTAGCTTGTCACCTAACTGTAGTTTCAAAATATCATTCCGCTGAATGGGCTTTCCATTCAGGGCAATGACATTCTTTGAATTTATCTCCACAAGGTGATGCTCAATGCCATGCACTGTTTTCACCACGTCTATCCGAAGGTGGCGACGGCTCATGTATTCGTCATGAGTAATCTGAATATCCGCATCGCTGTTTTTAGCAATGCGCCCGATGATGTTCACTCCCATTTTCAGCGGGCAATGTTGTTCTGTACCATCGACTCTTATTTGTCCGATATCAAAGTTCTGCGGCACCCTGTATCCCGGCAACTGCGTCTCCTCCTCTGCGCTTCCCAGACCGCCTTTTGCAATCGCACCGCCCTGATACACGTTGGCCTTTGCCTTGAAATGGCAAATGGGGCATTCCACTATCTTCTCCTCATAGCCGGGCGCTTCCGGAAAAGAGAGACGGGTGCGGCAATTGGGGCAAACTAAAAACATCTTTCTCATACGATTCTATCACTCATGCCATTGAACTAATGTCTGCATCGTTCACATAATCCGGCATCCCGTCATTACAAGCAGTCATCATCCCCGGGTTTGGGCTTGAAATCATCTGTTGCAAGTCGGCAGTAGTGATACGGGCATCAGACACATCATAGATCTCATTTTCACTTATCTGTCCGTCTCGGTTTTCGTCTATCATGATTACATCCATCATCCCGTTGTTGTCCACATCCACCAGCAGACTTTGGTTCCCCTCCACTTCCACGGCAGCCACGGTCATGGGGTTCCCTTGCTGATCCGTCACAGCCTCTACGCCCAGTATCTTTATGCTCTCATTGGTGGCAGACTGTTCATCCACCAGTTCCGCATGGCTCTCCATCCGTGGCTTTTCCATCCCTGAGTTTGCCACAGCGGTTCTTTCCTCCGGTTCCCCAGCTATTGTCCGATAATCTATTTTAGCCTGATACTGTGCCCGTTCCTCCATAGACATACCGTTCCACTCTTCTTCATAATACGTGCCATATACATGTCCCCGCCATTCAAACGCGCCTCCCGCACCTACCTGCCTTCGCGCATCGGCAAAGGCTTCATCAAACGAGGCGTCATCATTCACTTGCGCAATGCGCACTCCTTCATTCGTAGCCAATAGTACATCTTCTTGGTTGGGCACGGACGCGACAACTTCTTCTTGCACCTCCGTTTGTACATTCTCGGCTGTATTTTGCGCCGTTTCCTCCACTTGCGTTTCGGCAGAAGGAACAATCTCTTCCGTTTCTGCCTGACCTGTAGCTGCAAAAGCACTACCGGTAACACCACTTGCCACACCGGTGGCATATCCGCCTACGGCATAAGCCATTTTCCCACCCACATTTCTTTTCTGTGGATTGTTGTTCTCTGTTTCCTCTTGGGGGTGATTCAGAATTTTAGTTTCTTCTTTATCCATGATCTCAGAGTTTTAATCGTCACTTTACTATATATCAATATTTGTTTAAACATTTGTTTTCTCATCTGCTTGTAACACCTCTTACAGAGCGCCCGACATAATAGGGTGCCGTAGAATAAGCATCCACACCGCATTTGGCAATGATACAATAAACAGCCTGATGCTTATGAGACTTATCAACCATCGCACTCCAATAATAGCCATAATTCTCAGAGAAATAGGTTTTACAACCATAACGACGTCCCGCACATGGCAAGAAAATCTTTTGCCGTGTGCTACCTGTTATGATGTAACCCGAGATAGAAGGCAATTCAACCCATTCCCAGTTACAACAAAGAATCAATTCATTCCATTGATCCGGAGTAGGAAGACACCAATCTTTTCCAAACCGATGAGTAACAATATCATATTCAGTTCCTGCAATATTGTCGGGAAAAGAACGGCCGTCCAAGTAATAACTTTCAGACATTTCCTCACCGGAGACATCTCCCCAACAATACAATGGTCCTTTATCCGCTGTACACAGGCTACCCACATTACAACTGCCCCATTTTACACTCAATCCTAAATCCACTGCGGTTAGTGTTCCTAAATCCTGCACCCCTAAAGATGAAAGTGAAAAACTTATTTCTTCAAAGCCTTTCTTGAAAGGATGAAGCAATAGTGTTTCTTCCCTATTGGCTATAAGAGGAACCTCAAATGGATTTTGTTCCTTTGAAAATGATGTACCGGATGTTGCATCAAAAGCATTGCAAACTCTATGCTGCTTTTCTCGGAGATTTACCAGTTCAAATAGATTCAAAAACTCTGTAATGTTTTGAGGGCGTTTCTTTCTGACTGGGTCCATCGCTTTAGCAATGGCTTTTTGCACCTTTAAACTTATACTACCACTCATCTCCGGCAATCCTTCGTTCAAAACAACACTTGCATCAGGAGGAGTTTGTCCAGTTAGCATTTTATAGAGAGTAGCTCCCAAGGCATATATGTCAGTAGTAGGAGAGAACGTACCTACTCCTCCCATGCGCAATTGCTCCAAAGGTGCATAGCCCACGCTTACTCCGACTGGAGTTGTGCTCGTCTGTTCTCCATTTGCATCGTAGCATTTAGACAACCCAAAATCTATCAATACAACTTTTCCTTCTTTATTCAGCAATATGTTGTCGGGCTTTATATCCAGATGATTCATTTGTTGTTGATGAATATAATCAAGAGCGTCGGCTATTTGCAGAACATACGAAAGTGCCTCATCTTCAGAAAGAGTCCCTTTCTCCTTGATATAGTCGCCCAACGATCCTTTGTCATGATATTCCATTACATAGTAAGCCGTATTGTTTGCTTCAAAAATGTCCACTACCTTTATTATATGTGGATGATTCAGCTTGGCTATGTTATGAGCTTCTTTTATGAACTTCTGCTTAAAGCGTTCTACCTGCTGTTTGCTACCAATGGAAGGAATCGTTACGACATCGTTTCCTTCTTCTCTGTAGCAAATTTCTTTCATAAAGAATTCTTTGATAGCCACTTTTATGTCTGTCTCTATCTTTCCGATAGAGCCTTCAATGACAACGTGTTGTGAGGCAAGATAGGTGATTCCAAAACCACCTTGACCCAATACTTTTTCTATTTTATATTTTCCTCCTTTAAGGAGCGTGTTTTTATGAAGTTGTTGCATAATTATATAATTTGCTTATTAACAAGTAGCTTGGTTAGTTCAGCTTCTTCTACAGGAGTTATACCAAAACCTAAATTATTAGTTTCTAAAAACTCCCATTTAAGCATATAGTTACAACCTGCATTTGTGTCTTTTTTAGTCAACAAATCATTGTATATGCTTTCCTTGATTTTATCTGAAAAATGAACTTCTTTCAACCTGTTTTCCCTTGTGAGTGCAGCAAGTATCAAGATACGTTCTTTGTTAAAAAACAAATGTAATTTAGTTAATGGTCTTCTGATACAATATAAACTACATAATATCAATTTTGATTGCTCGTCATACAAATCTTCGGATATTATTTTATTATTTTCGTTAATTATACGTACTATCATATGCTTAATATTTAATCAATAAAAGAACTACCAAATTGCTACCATACTGTTTTATAAATATTTTTACAAATATTGAATAGCAAGGTAAGTGATACCAAAATCACCATGGCCCAATACTTTCTCTATCTTATATTTCCCCTTTGGAGGAATTTGTTTTTAGGTAATTGTTGCATATATCACCTATAATTGTTGTTTATCTACTATTTCTTTAACTTTATAATCATTTGGATAGGTATTCGCTTCTTCAATTGTTATGCATTTCCATACTTTTGCTAAACGATAAATTGGATAAGGATAACAGGTTCCATCCTCAAAATTGAAATCTAACTCATCAAACTCTTTTTCTAAAACGAGTTGTGCTAAATCTATTTTCGTTGGTGCTATAACAATAATATCATCCGGTGAAACCTTTGAAAAATCAAAACTATTTCCTCTTATCCTCCATTCTCTCAACCATGTATAATCATGTTCGTCTAAGTCTAATTTCTCAAATCTCCACCTTAAAGAATCGTCCAATAAATTATACTCTTTCAAATCACCATATATTACAGGACGAGCTTTATATTCTCTAATAAGCATATCTCTATCAAAACCTATGCCAAATTTAGAATACATCGGATTCCTCCAAGGATAGAATGAATACATGTAGTTAAATTGCTCTATAGAATGACTAAGCGGAGATTCTGTAAAACAGATATATTCAAGTTCATTTGATTTCAAACATCTTTCAGATAAGATATTTATCATTATATCTATAGGTTCTTCGATACTTGTAAAATGGAACAAATAGGGAGACAAATCAGGTTTTCTCTTTCTTATGTTTTCACTAGGATTTTTCATAATACTGATAATTCTACTTTATAATCCGAAATAATCCAATATTTCATTTTCAATCTGATGACGACATCCGTCAGCAATCATTACTTGACACCAATATTTTGCTTTATTTAAATTCCGATATTCCTCTTTTTTATAATATATGTTCACCAATATAGAACGAGCAGCACGTCCTTCACTAGTTTTTACATTAGCTGCTTTTTCATACCATTCAATAGCCTTGTTGTAGTCAATAACTTTACCTCTAATTACACCCCTATAATAATTTCCCAATTCTTGGTAAGCTTGTGCATAACCTTTCCCTGCTGCTTTTTGCCACCAATAAAGAGCATTTGTATCTAGCCCCTCCATAAAATAACATTCTCCCAAAAAAGTTTGTGCTTCAAGATGTCCATTAGAAGCCGCCTTTTCTAACCACCTATATCCTCTTTCTTTATCCGTAGAATTAAGAGAATGAAGTCCAATACCACCGCTAAGATACAGTCTCCCTAATTTGTACATAGCATCAAAAGAACCTTTATCTGCAGCTTTCTCCCACCACATAACTCCATTATCTTTATTTCCTCCTGCCCATGTATACCATTCTCCTAAATAATACATAGACTTCACATGCCCTTCTTTCGCTGCTTTTTCAAATAAAGGTATAGCTTTCTTTTTGATAGGTATTTGACTATTATTATATAGCCTCAATCCTTTGCTATAAAGTTCTTCTGGCGTTTCTTCTGACCGTTTCTTTTCTTCTTGTTTACGGATTTCAGCAAGTCGTGCCTGTTCTTCAATAGCATTAATGGAATCTATTCTTTTCTTTTCAATTTCTTTCATACGAGCAGCTGCAATAGAATCATTAATTAATTGTTGCTTCATCTCTATGACCTTTGTTACATGGTCGGTTTCTTCTGATTTCTCAGAGTCATTCCAAAAATAAGAGGTAATAACAAAGACTAAGAATGGAGCTATAAACCATTTCCAAGAAAATTTTTCTTTCTGCTTTTCCGTTGGTTCAAATGAAATCGTTGGCTTTGATCTATCATCAACATATTCAGATAGTTGTTTTCTTTCCTTATTTTCTGGTTGATTCAGTATCATTGTAGCTTCATTTTCACTCTGCTTATACTGAACCTTAACATCATCTTGAACAGTATCTGTATTTTGAGTTGAAACATTTAAGTCTTTTAAAAATTCATCAATACTATTCGGTCTATCCACCTTACGAGGCTGCATCGCTCTCTTTATGGTTTCCACAACTGATGATGAAAGGGAAGTTGGCAATGAAGGCAATCCCTCATCCAATATATCCATAGCTTGTGGAGGAGTATTACCTGTTACCAATTTATAAAGAGTAGCACCAAGAGCATAAATATCAGTTTGCGGTGAGAAGGCACTCACTCCACCTTGTTTATACTGTTCCATCGGAGCATAGCCATGACTGATACCAACCGGTGTGGTACTTGTCTGTCCACCTTGGGCATCATATTGTTTGGATAAACCGAAGTCAATGAGAATCACTCTGTAATCTCCTTGACGAATCATGATATTACTCGGCTTAATATCCAAATGATTAATGTTATGTTGATGGATATACTTCAAAGCATCTGCCACCCGCTCAATATATGACACAGCTTCTTTTTCGGGCAATGCACCTCTGCGATTAACCATATCATTCAATGATTCCCCTTCCACATAGTCCATCACATAATAGGCCGTATTGTTTTCCTTGAAAATATCGTGAATCTTGATGATATTACGATGATCAAGCTGCGAGATGGTACGTGCCTCTTTGATGAACTTGGTCATGAGGCGTTCCACCATTTCCCGGGTGCTCTGCGTGCCGAGTGTGACGTGGCTGGTGGCTTCGTCGCGTTCGCAATACTCCTTGTAAAAGAATTCCTTGATGCAGACCTTGCGGTCCAACAACTCTTGTGAAGCAAGGTAGGTGATTCCAAAGCCCCCTTGCCCCAACACTTTCTCTATCTTGTATTTGCCGCCCTGAAGGAGGCTGTTTATCTTCAACTGTTGCATCTGCTGACTTATTTGTTGTTGTTTTACGAATTATCCAAGCTATTGAATAGATGATTTGACACCTGAATAAGTGTCTATAAAATCTTTTGTTTCATTTATAACTTATTCCGTACTTTTTTAATGCATCTTTCGCTTCTTCATGCCCTTGCTCGGCCGCTTACGTGAACAGCAAGAAGCCCCCGGCAAATTTTTGAGCTGCCGAGGGCTCGCAAGTGGAATATTTTACAAACATTGTTTCATTCTATATTGTTAATTTGAGACAGGACGAATCGTTAATCCATATCCAAACCGAAGAAGTCTTACTTCGGTTAAATATTCTTTTCCGAATAAAAGTGCAAATGCTGAATTATCATCATTTGATGTACTACTCCAATAATCGCCTGCATTTTTATCCCTATATGATATTTCTGTTTTACTATCACCTGCAGGTAGAAAAATGGAATTACTATTAGGACCAGTAATTATATAACCTTTTATATTATTTTCATCAAACCATTCCCAATCGCATTTGTCTTTAAGCTCAATAAATTCAGATTTTGTAGGCATTCTCCAAGTTCCTCCCCATTTGTTATGTACTACATCAATCGATGAACCTGATATATCCATACTAGATAATTCTTTTATATTACTATAATTGATACCATATTTAGCTTTAGTTGAAGTTTCTCCCCATGAGTAATAATCACCAAAATCATATGGATAATTAGCTCCAATATTACGTGTTGCCCATTTGACACTCAATCCAATATCAACATACTCATATTTATTTATCCTTCCCATTGAATTTTTACCATAAACCACCATATACTTTTTTAATTGCATAGCATTACTTTTTGCTAGTTCTTCTCCTTGCTCTGCGGCTTTACTAAACCATTCAAAGGCTTTTACATAATCCTGAGATATTCCATATCCATATTCATACATAAGCCCTAAATTGCGTTGCGCAACTGCATTTCCTTGCTCAGCGGATTTTCTATACCACTCTACCGCTTTTACCAAATCTTTTTCCACACCTTCACCGTATTCATAACAATAGCCCAAATTACATTGCGCTTCTGCATTTCCTTGCTCAGCGGATTTTCTATACCACTCTACCGCTTTTACCAAATCTTTTTCCACACCTTTACCGTTATCATAGCAAACTCCCAAATTGAATTGCGCACTTGCATCTCCTTGCTCGGCGGCTTTTCTACACCATTCTACCGCTTTTACCAGATTTTTCTCCACACCTTTACCGTTATCATAGCAAACTCCCAAATTGTATTGCGCTGTTGCATCTCCTTGCTCGGCGGCTTTCCTATACCATTCAACAGCTTTTCCAGGATTCTTATCCACGCCTTCACCGTTAGCATAGCAAACTCCCAAATTGAATTGCGCTTTTGCATGTCCTTGCTCGGCGGCTTTTCTAAACCATTCTACTGCTTTTACCGGATTCTTATCCACACCTTCACCGTAAGCATAGCAAACTCCCAACTTGAATTGTGCACTTGCATTTCCTTTTTTGGCAGCCTTCTCAAAATAAGGAATCGCCTCTGCATAAAGTGAATTTTCATAATATTCTATTCCTTTCTGATACAAATCTTCAGCAAAAGGGCGAATAGAAAAGAATACACCTGTTATACCTAAAAGACAGACTAAAAACCAAACTTTTTTATGCTTACCGCTTTCCTTCTTCTTTGTATCAGTAATAATAGCTTGTGGTTCAGAATGAACAGTTCCTTTCACATCCTCAGCCTGAATCATTTTCGTTTCTTCTTCCTCCTCATAGACCGTTTCCGATGATTGATGTTTCTCTTCCAAAACAGAACTGTTATGCACATCCAGCAGAGAAACAAAAGCATCCACATCTCTCGGCCGGTCTTTCTTCTTCACCTGCATGGCACATTCTATGGCATTCTTCACCCCATCGGAAAGACGGGGAGGCAATGCGGGAAGCCCTTCGTTCAACACATCGCTTGCCTGCGGAGGGGTGTCACCCGTCACCAGCTTGTAAAGCGTTGCACCTAAAGAATAGATATCCGTTTGAGGTGAGAAATTGCTTACACCGCCGACGTTGTATTGCTCCATCGGGGCATAACCGTGGCTGATGCCTACGGGAGTCGTGCTTGTCTGGTCACCGCCAAAATCATATTGCTTGGAGAGGCCGAAATCAATGAGAATGACATGACCGGAACAATCTACCATGATATTCCCCGGCTTGATATCCAAATGAAGGAGGTTTTTGCCGTGTATGTAACTCAGTGCATCCGCCACCTGCCTGATATAATCCACCGCTTCCGCTTCGGATAACATGCCATCGCGGTTCACCCTTTCAGCCAAGGATTCCCCCTCAATATATTCCATCACATAATAAGCCGTATTGTTCTCCTTGAAAATATCGTGAATACGGATGATATGAGGATGGTTAAGCTGCGAGATGGTACGCGCCTCTTTGATGAACTTGGTCATAAAGCGTTCCACCACTTCCCGGTTGCTCTGTGTGCCGAGCGTGACATGACTGGTGGCTTCGTCACGTTCGCAATACTCCTTGTAAAAGAATTCCTTGATGCAGACCTTGCGATCCAACAACTCTTGTGAGGCAAGGTAGGTGATTCCAAAACCACCTTGCCCCAACACTTTCTCTATCTTGTATTTGCCTCCTTGAAGGAGGACATTAATTGGTAATTGTTGCATTATTACTATTTTTGAACCAACCTTTTGTTTCCCTATATTTAATGATGTATGGATTTAAAATATGACTTTTGTCTTCAAATCCATACTCACCATAGAATTCTATGTCTATTCTTTCCGTTCTATTTTGCTTGTTTTTATTCCTTTTGTCAAGATAATAGCTCTTTGAAGCACCTGTTCCAGATCCCATTGTATTATGTATGTTTTTTATTATATATTCATGGATTCTGAGAACTTGCAATGCAACTTTCCCTCCTTTTTTCTTCCCAAATTTATCTCTTACTTTTAACGCTAAACTTGCTAATGCAACAATAATCTGTGCACTTGAAATTGGTCGCTTAGATTCAACCAATTCTGAAACATAGTCACTTTGTCCCTTTTGATATTGACATCTAAACCTATTTAAACAATTATCCATGTTTCCTGAGATATTTTATGTACCTTACAACTCTTCCATCATTACTATTCCTTGTCCCTTTGTATAAAACTTACTCTCCCTTTTTATGATTTTTGCAACCCCTTGAAATAGTCCTTCTACAGAATCTGATTTAATTTCATCAAAATTAAGGGAAGACGTTTTCCAATATTGTGTTGCTGTCTGGGCATTTATCCCATTAATCATATATACTGATGAATCAAACCATTTAACACAACCTTTTTCTATTTCTAATGTCAGAAGTATATATTGGGGGTTGCCAAACACATTAGCCCACTCTGCTTCATATTCATCTTTCATTATATCAGAAAATACAAATAAGGATGTCAATCTTGAAGGACAATCTGCAAACTGATTTACTCGAACGTCTTCAAACAAACTCTCCAATTTCTTCTTCTTCTCAGAAAGTTTATTTATATCTCGATTTATTGCTGATGTATCAATAGCTTTGCAATTCTCATAATACTTACAGTAATTATCGTTACTGACTACATGATATATATTCATAGTTCATTATTTAAAGTAGTGATTTCTTTTTTGTAAATTGCTATTTTCTATTCTTAGGGCTGATTCAGAATTTTAGTTTCTTCATTATCCATGATTTCAGAGTTTTTTTGTTGTATCTCTTTAATGCTTCTATCGCCCTTTCATTTCCTTGATCAGCAGACTTTTTCCACCATTCTACAGCTCTTACTATATCCTTTTTTATACCCTCGCCGTTATAATAGCAATGTCCTAAATTAAGTTGCGCATCTGCATTTCCTTGCTCAGCGGCCTTTCTATACCATTCCACCGCTTTTACCGAATCTTTTTCCACGCCTTCACCGCTATTATAACAAATTCCCAAGCAGTATTGCGCATCTGCATCTCCTTGCTCAGCGGCCTTCCTATACCATTCCACCGCTTTTACCGAATCTTTTTCCACGCCTTCACCGCTATTATAACAAATTCCCAAGCAGCATTGCGCATCTGCATTTCCTTGCTCAGCGGCCTTTCTATACCATTCCACCGCTTTTACCGAATCTTTTTCCACGCCTTCACCGCTATTATAACAAATTCCCAAGCAGCATTGCGCATCTGCATTTCCTTGCTCAGCGGCCTTCCTATACCATTCCACCGCTTTTACCGAATCTTTTTCCACACCGTTACCGTAATCATAGCAAACTCCCAATTTGCATTGCGCACCTGCATTTCCTTGCTCAGCGGCCTTCCTATACCATTCTACCGCTTTTACCGAATCTTTTTCCACGCCTTTACCGTAATTATAACAAATCCCCAGGCAGTATTGCGCACCTGCATTTCCTTGCTCAGCGGCCTTCCTATACCATTCCACCGCTTTTACCCAATCGCCTTCACTGATATTATAACACATCCCCAAGCGGTATTGCGCTTCTGCATTCCCCTGCTCAGCGGCCTTCTTATACCATTCCACCGCTTTTACCGAATCTTTTTCCACACCGTTACCGTAATCATAGCAAACTCCCAATTTGCATTGCGCAACCACATATCCTTGATTGGCAGCTTTATCCAAAAAAGGAATTGCTTCCGTATAAAGTGAATTTTTATAATATTCCATTCCTTTCTGATATAAATCTTCAGCGGAAGAGTAAATAGATAGAGTTTGCTCCGGCTCTTTTGCATTCTCAGCCTGAATCACTTTCGTCTCCTTTTCCTCATAGGCCGTTTCCGATGATTGATGTTTCTCTTCCAAAACATAACTGTCATGCATATCCAGCAGAGAAACAAAAGCATCCACATTTTTCGGCCGGTCTTTCTTCTTCACCTGCATAGCACATTCTATGGCATTCTTCACTCCATCGGAAAGACGGGAAGGTAATACGGGAAGTCCCTCGTTCAATACATCGCTTGCTTGCGGAGGGGTATCACCTGTCACCAGCTTGTAGAGCGTTGCCCCTAAAGAATAGATATCCGTTTGAGGTGAGAAATTGCTTACACCGCCGACGTTGTATTGCTCCATCGGGGCATAACCGTGGCTGATGCCTACGGGAGTCGTGCTTGTCTGGTCACCGCCAAAATCATATTGCTTGGAGAGGCCGAAATCAATGAGAATGACATGACCGGAACAATCTACCATGATATTCCCCGGCTTGATATCCAAATGAAGGAGGTTTTTGCCATGTATGTAACTCAGCGCATCCGCCACCTGCCTGATATAATCCACCGCTTCCGCTTCGGACAACATGCCATCGCGGTTCACCTTTTCTGCCAAGGATTCCCCCTCGATATATTCCATCACATAATAAGCCGTGTTGTTCTCCTTGAAGATATCGTGAATGCGGATGATATGAGGATGGTTAAGTTGCGAGATGGTGCGCGCTTCTTTGATGAACTTGGTCATAAAGCGTTCCACCACTTCCCGGTTGCTCTGTGTGCCGAGTGTGACATGACTGGTGGCTTCGTCGCGTTCGCAATACTCCTTGTAAAAGAATTCCTTGATGCAGACCTTGCGATTCAACAACTCTTGTGTGGCAAGGTAGGTGATGCCAAAGCCACCCTGTCCCAGCACTTTCTCTATTTTGTATTTGCCTCCCTGAAGGAGGGTGTTCATCTTTAATTGTCGCATCTGCTAATTTGTCTTTTTTACTTATCAAGACAAATTAATGGAGAATGAATGGAACAAACAATTTATAAACAGAATAATGGATGAGTTGTGCGGATTAGTTGATGAAATGAAATAAGGATACGCTATCGTCTGTTCCAGTCGAACAGCACTGTATCATCTTCAAACTTTCCCCACATCACGGGATGCTGCTTGCCATCGGTCTTTTCCCCAACCTTCCGGCTGACGTATCGAAACAACTCCTTAGCCGTAATTTTCCGGTTCTTGTCCGCATCGGCTCCACCACGTAACCCTCTCAAAAGATAAGTGGTGAACACCCCGTTCGCCATGAACGGGCTCTCGATGGAGGCCTCTCCGGTACGCGAAGAGAGGAACAGCAAGACATCGGGAGTATTTACAGCGTGGGAATGTATGCCGGAGGCGTTTCCCCGAATGCCGCCCGAAAAGCAAGCATCCAGGAAGAGGACTTTCCGACTTGCACGTGACTGTTTCAAGATGCTCTGTATCTCTCGATAAGTAATCCCTTTTCCTCCTTTCGCTGGCATATCATAAGGACAAATGCCGTCCGCATAACCATGTCCGCTAAAAGCAAATACCACCATGTCGTCCTCCTTGGCACGGGAGAACTGGTCTTTCAGGCTTTTCAGCAATACAGCTTTGGTGGCATACTTGCCGGTTATCAGAATGACATGCTTGGTCTGAAGTTTGTATAGAGCGGCTATAGCTTTCGCATCTTTCTCGGGAAGTACTAAGGAAGGAATTTCCTGATAGCCTGACACGCCTACCACTACTACATAAACATCGCCTTTAGCCTCTCCTTCGGAACATACAAAAAGGAAAGGGAATAAGAAAAATAAAACCAGTCTGTTCATGTCCACTTGCATTTGCAGAAACTGCATACCGATTTGTTTGCCAATGTCTCATAAGGAACAAAGCCTAAGAAATTTCCACATTTGGGGCAGACATAATCAATCATGAACTGCTTGTTTAGCGCCTCCATTTTTTCCGGATTCTCTTTGCTTCCTTTGTAGGATTTGGCTAAAGAATATATCAATAAAACAATGCCAGCCGTACCTACCACAGGGGCGAAGTTACCCAGTCCCGGCAAGACGGCTGCCGTCAGGCCCACAAGTGACATCAACGTCATAGGGAGCATCCTATAAAAATTGTTTATCCCGGCTTCCTTCTGAATGGCAATTTTATCCGCAGAGTAGCGGTCGTACACAGCTTTCAGCTTGCGGAACTTTTCCTGATACTCTTTTTCAATGGAACTCAGGGTTGCTGCCTGCGATGAATGTCCCGAAGGGACAGAAACAGGAGAAGGCAACAAATCCCTTACACGGACAATGAAACTGCTGCCCAAGCGAATTTCGGTATTAACGGTCACCTGTGTACGGACAATGCTTTTCCCATCTACAAAAGTTCCGTTGACACTCAAATTCTCCAAGGTATAAGTCCCGTCCGAATTGGAAGTTAACTTGCAATGTTCCCTGCTGACGCTTAAATCGGTAATAGCAACCGATTGTTGCCCTTTACGTCCAACAATGATTTCCATGGCTATTTCTGTGTATATAAGTTTTTTAGGTTCTTCAAAGCTTCTTTTGAAACTGAAAGAGTAAACAGGTGAGGAGCTTCGAAATTGGTAAGAAGCAGTTTCTGTTTCAAAGTATTAATCTGAAAGATACATGTACTGTTGACAATATAGCGTTTTCCGATGCGGATAAAAGTCTGCGTTTGCCCTTTCAATTTTTCGTCAATCAGCGTTTCGATGTTTCCCAAACTATATAGCAAAGTCGCTTTTGCTGCATTCGAAAATATAATGTGAGTATAATTGCCATCCGCTTCAAAATAGACGACATGGCTTAAATCCACTCTTATCAGTTCGTCCCTTGTGTTAAATAGTAGTATTTCCATGGCTTATGCAACGATGTACGTTTTCTCTTATAGGCTTTTACCGACAGACTCCCGGACCGGAATTTCTAAACTTTAATTAAAGGATACGCATATATAAAGAAAAAGCGCGGGAATCTGTACCTGTTACTCGTCCTGCACATCAAGGCCTTCGCATTGCCCACCATCGCTAAACGAGCAACGCAGAAGCCCACGCCGATATGTATAACAACTTGGATGTACCTTTTTAGTTTAGGCACACCAAGGACATAAACATATCCCGCAGACACCTACTGTTGCTTTGTTTCGGCGATGGTCAAAAGTTGCGAAGTCTTGATGTGCCAAGAACAAAACGTCAAGTAAACGTCTTTCTTAATATATGTCCGTTTCCCCACCCAACCGCTTTCATAAAAACAAAGCACCGGCGTAGGAAACATCGCAAAAGTAAAAAACATTTTCCTCTAAAACAATAGTTTACCCTGAAAAAGCAGGATAGTTGTACGGCTCTTTCCATTAAAACCTGTTTTGTTTTCTCAAAAATGGTCTTATTTTATGGGCCACAGCCGACACCATGTCGATGCAGAAAGACATCATATCAGGAGTTCTTCTCTATGTTTGAAAGGCACAAAACATCTGCCATCTGCAACAAAATCATGCTAAATCGATGAACACAAGAGACTTATGCTGTTGCAGATACCTGTTGCAGTATGTTGCAGATAAAGTTATCTGCAACATACTATTCAAATACCGGATTAGTACAGTTTGCCTACACACCGCACAATGTTTATGTAGTGCAAACAAGTATTCAAACCGATAAAATGTCTTATACGGATTTAGGTTGACACCTTTTTAGAGACATAAAAAAAGAAAAATTATGTCTAAATTATCTCGTAAGATTTATTCTGAGACTTTCAAATTGGAAGTTCTCCGTGATTACTTCAGTAGCGGTTTGTCAATGTTTGCTACTGCCAAGAAATGGGGTTTACCCAACCATACTTATATTCTGCGTTGGCAAAAGTGTTATGCAATTGATTCGGATTCCTTATCTTTGTCCCCCGAACTTCTGTCAGATCTTCAAATGAAAAAGAATCCAAAATCAAAATCTAAAGAAGAACTTCTTGAAGCGGAAAATTTGCGTCTGAGAAAGGCTTTGGAACTTGAAAAACTTCGTTCCCATGCCTTTGAAAGACTGATTGAACTCACAGAAAGAGAAGAAGGGATTTCCATCTTAAAAAAAGATGGTGCCAAATAGTCACCGGCCTTCGTGAAGAGTTTCCTCACATCAGTGTGAAAACCCTTTGCGGACTGTTTGGCATGTCTTCCCAGGCCTATTACAAAAAGAAAAAAAATCTTTTGTCGCGTCATCAGATCAGAACAGCCATCTTGGATGCCGTCTTCTTCTACCGCTCAAAGGCTCCGGGCATCGGTGGTTTGAAATTATACCATGAGCTCCGCTCCCTTTATGGAAGCGAGATAACCGGAGGGCGGGATGCCTTCCTTCATCTGCTGCGTTCGGAACGCCTTATGCTGCCCCCGAAGAAACCCAGGCATACGACGGACTCCCACCATCTTTACAAGAAGTATCCGAATCTGATCAAGGGGGTAACGGCACAATACCCGAACCATATCTGGGTATGTGACATCACTTACATCTGGATTGAAGGTGGCGTATGCTACCTCCATCTTGTAACGGACATGTACTCACATGCCGTTTTAGGATGGGTGCTCTCTCCCAGTTTGCATGCCGAATATACGCTACAGGCACTGGAACAGGCCATCAATGAGGCCGGAGGTGGCAATCTTTGCGGCACAATCCACCATTCCGACCGGGGGGTACAGTATGCCTGCGATGCCTATATCGACACACTGGTCACTCATCATATACGTGTGAGCATGACTGAAGATTACAACCCGACGGACAATGCGGTAGCAGAAAGGATGAATGGCATCCTGAAAACGGAATGGATATACGGCATGTCGCTGTTCAGGGATAAAGAGATGGCACGGGAGCAGATTACGCGAATGATTGACTTCTATAATAATGGACGACCGCATATGAGCATAGGTATGAAAAAACCCATGGACGTATATCATGGAGAGGTGCCGGGAAAATCATTGTGGAAAAAATAAGGTTCCATATGATAAATAAATACTATATTTGCGATACCGAGAACCCGGGACATGACGGTTTAAGCCATTGTCTCACAAAAGCCAATAGGGTGTCGAACCCTATTGACTTTTACCGAGAGCCCGAGCACACTCAGATTTGTCCATTGTTTTTACGTATGACAACTATCTTAGGAGCAAAGGGAAGAAACTAACAACTGTTTTAGTTATGAATAACAGAATGTGACAACTTATTTAGTAACTAGCCTCTAAAAGTGACAACCATTTCTAGTATAAGTCAAAACAAAGTGTTCCACCGTATTGAAACAAAGTGTTCCACCGTATTGAAACAAAGTGTTCACCGTATTGAAACAAAGTGTTCAGCGCCTTGAAACAAAGTGGTTCTGAAGTAACAACAAATACAAAATAGCAAAACATACGAGTTTACTTGTGAGATTGAAAGAGTAGTTTATCATGTTGTCAGACCATCATGAGCTAAAACAGATATGTTGCAGATACTTGACCTGCAACCTATCTGCAACAGGTATCTGCAACGCCATAAGCCATTATATTTCAATTAGATACAACGAAATTGTTGCAGATGGCAGATAATTACCATAAATATATTCTTTTGTATAGGAATCGGATGTAGGTTCCTCCGGATTACCCGGCTCGCATTGGACCGGATAAGGGGCAGTATGGCTATATTTTTATCTTAAATGGAAAGAGCCGTGGGATAGTTGCATTAAAATCATAAAATGTTTGATAAGTTTCACTCATTCGGTTTTCCGGTTTACACACTGGTTTACACAAATGCTGTAAAACGTTATTTTTATAAAGAAAAAAGAGGATATTCAATATTTTGGATCCAATTTCAACACCGTCAATACGGCATCAAAAAATCCGTTTTCTTCCGGGAGTTCATATAAAAAACACTCATAATCGTAATTTTATTTGGGTGTAAATGGATGGACTAAAATTGATTGATGGAAACTATTCTGATGCTGCTATTTCTCCATATAGTCATTTCTTCTAAGTCATTAGTGATGACGAGGAGGTTGTCGCAGTGGAGTTCTTCGGCGGCTTCGACGAGGGCATCGAGTTCGCGCTTGCGGGTTTTCTCGGAGGTCATGTCGTAGCATACTTGGATCAGTTGCTCGACCTTTGTGCCGCGACGGGTCACGAAGTCTATCTCCTTGTCGTTGCGGGTGCGGTAATAGAACAATGTGTTGCCGGGTTCATAGCCTCGGCGCATGAGTTCCACGAACACCTGGTTTTTCAAAAGGCGTCCGAGATTCTCGCTGAGATTGAATGCGGTGCTCTGCACAAATCCGTTATCCACTACATAGACCTTGCGCGGAGCTTTCTTCATCAGCTTCAGCTTTTTGTTGAAGCGTGGAAGATAGAAGAACAGATAAGACTCGGCAAGATAGTCGCAGAATTTCTTGGTGGTTGCCACACTTGACAGTCCTAACTCTACCGCAAGTTCGTTTGAGGAAATCGGGTTGCAGAAGTTGGAAAGTAGGTATATGGCAAGGTTATACAAATCGGTTGTGTTCCTTACCTTATGTCGCTTCGCAACATCTTTCAACAATATGGAGTCAAACAATGTGGAAAGATAGTTCTTTGTAATGGCTCTCGCCTTTATGGTTTCTGGATAACCGCCGTTGCGCATATAATCATCGGCGAGTACGGTAGCTTTGGCAAGCTGTTCCTCACGCGGCGCATGAATGTCGATGTCATTCCAGCTCATTGTTTCATCAAGGCTGAAAGGGAGCATTTCTATTTTCAGATAGCGTCCGGTCAGCGATGTCGTCATTTCACTGCTCAGGAGTTTTGCGTTGCTTCCGGTGATAACTAAATTTTTACCGCGACGATACAATTTGCTTACCCACATATCCCAGTTGGGCAGGTTCTGCACCTCATCAAGAAGTAGATAATCATATCCGGGGTATATGTCATCAAGAGCCGACATCACCAAATCCTCATTCCAATTCTCCAACAACTGTGCATCATCGAAATTCAGGTAGGCAAAGTTCTTTCCCTGCAACATTAGCAATGCAAACACAGATTTACCAACGCGTCGTGCCCCGGTGATCAGCTTAATCAACGGATTGGTGAGAAGCTCCTCAACATCATGTTTGGTTTGCCGTTGTTGGTACGGACGAGCCATCAGCTCATCGCGCTCAGTCTTTTGATTGAAGATTATATTTTTCATTGCCGTCTTATTAGAGTGCAAATATAGCTCTTTTTATTCAATTAAACCTCTATATTGAATAAAAAAGCATATATTTTATTCAATACGAAGATGCTATTGACTAAAAACTGAGATGTCAAGATGCTTGTTGAACTTTATAAAAGACGAATAGGACACCTCGAACATTCCTGCATATCTGATTCTGTTCTCTTTCTGCAAGTTCCGGATATAGGTCAGATAGTATTCACCCACCGTTTTATGGGTTGTTTTGTTTGTGGCAGATTCAATAAGAGTTGTAGCCGTAAAGTCTTTGCCTGCTATCCTCTTGTCCAAAGCGGTTTTCTGTATCTCATTGATTTTTTCGCTTATGAGAACGGCTATTCTTTCACGGTTCGGACATTTATCCTTTGGCTGGTTTGTCTTAAAGTCCCATTGTTCCGCTTTAACGGATATGCCAAGACTTTGGTACTTCTTTTTTCCGTCTTTACAGATACGAATCATTAATGGGCTTTCCCCATTACTAAGAGTTTTGTACTTGTAACACACTACTTTTATAGTTTCACTCATACGATTTCCGGTTTAACTCTTGGTTTAACTTTGGAGTGAAAAACGTAGTATTTATAAAGAAAAAAGCAGCTATCCTATTTAGATAACTGCCTGATTTTTAAGTGATCCGCCTGGGGCTCACCTGTGTCTTGTAATCTCCTGATATTCAGTTTCGGATTTTAATCTTCCAAATAATCTCCACCGATTTCGCAGTGTGATACTTTCTGTGTTTTGCGCACCACTCTTTGGCTTTTGGTTGATGCAAAGGTAATACTATTTTTTGAGTAATGCACTGTTTCTACTCTAAAAATATGTGTATAGTAACGTTTTTTTTCGATTAGTTGTTTGGCATTTCAGGAAAAGGACTTAACTTTGTAATCGAAATCTCTGATGAATATCACATAATTTTCGACTACGACGATGATACAACGTAATCATTATTTGGACGAACTTGTTTCCTTACAGGGGAACGGTATGATTAAAGTCATAACAGGAATGCGCAGATGTGGAAAGTCGTATTTGCTGTTTGATATATTTGTGTCTTATCTTGAAGGACAAGGAATAGCACCTGACCATATCATTAAGGTTGACCTTGAAGACTTTAAGAACAGGGGGCTGCGTAATCCTGATAATTTGTATTCATACGTGGAAAGCCGTATTACGGATGACCGGATGCACTATATTTTATTGGATGAGGTGCAGATGCTTGAACACTTTGAGGATGTGCTGAATGGTTTCCTAAAGATGCGGCATGTGGATGTATATGTTACAGGTAGTAATGCCAAATTTTTATCTAAGGACATCATTACGGAATTTCGGGGGCGCGGATATGAGGTGAAGATGTATCCTTTGTGTTTTCGCGAATATATGTCGGCATACAAAGGTTCGGTTCAAGCCGGATTGAATGAATATATGCTGTATGGTGGATTGCCGCAAATATTGTCATATACAACGGAAGAACAAAAGACAAAGTTCTTAAAAACATTGTTTGACGAGACTTACATCAAGGATATTAAAGACCGCTATGATATACGCAAGGATGATGATTTGGAGGAACTTATCAACATTATGGCTTCTGGTATCGGTGCCTTGACCAATCCCAACAAGCTGGCAAACACTTTCCGCAGCGAAAAGAAGTCTATAATATCATACGATACCATCAAAGATTACATTGATTATCTGTGTGATTCGTTTCTTGTGGAAAAGTCTACCCGTTACGATATAAAAGGCAAACGCTATGTTAATTCTCCCTATAAATATTATTTCATGGACTTAGGGCTGCGCAATGCTCGTATCAACTTTCGACAATATGAGAAAAGTCATCTGATGGAAAATCTTATCTACAATGAGATGCGTGTACGGGGCTTCAATGTGGATGTCGGTACAGTGCCCACTTACACAAAGAATGAGGAAGGAAAGCCACAACGTGCCAATTTAGAAGTGGACTTCGTCTGCAATTTGGGAAGCCGTAGGTACTACATTCAATCTGCGTATAGAATGGAGTCCGAAGAAAAAATAAAGCAGGAACGGGCTTCGTTATTAAAGGTGGAAGATTCTTTCAAGAAGATTATAGTTCTTGGTGAGGAGTGTCCGGTGACACGGGATGAACAGGGAATTACAACGATGAGTATTTTTGATTTCTTGCTGAAAGAGAATTCTTTGGAACTTTAGTATTCTTGGAAATGACGAAACAGAAATCGAAAGCGTTGTAGGCTCTTGAGGAGGAAAATCAGAAAGGAATACTCAAGAAATGGAAAAGTATAGAAGGAAATTTTTGTTCACCTGTTGACGGAATTAAAAGCGCTTTATATGGAACGTCATCTTATGTCCCCTGTTAGGAATCCTTGACTGCACTTTCTTCATAGAAGCCGTTGGGACGAAGACCCTCTGCCGGATATCCGTCAAAGCCATTATCTCGTTCCTTTAACGTGACATCAAGGGTATGTGCGGTTTTCTCTACTTTTACACTTTTGAAATACTTAACCATTTCTTCTAGAACAGGCATTCTGCCAACTCTATGTAAGGGTTCTTTCCCATTGTATTCGTTTCTTTCTGCAAAACTATAGATTTTTGAGAGATTACACAGGGTTGTTACTATGCGCCATCTTATGTCTAAATGGATGAATTTTAGGTTGCAGAATGGAAAATCCACAATAAAACTGGTATATGAAACGAGTGCAATTACTCATTTGCATATGCCAACTCGTTATTGTTAGAAAATTTACGGTTCACCGGTAAAATCATGTGGTCTTCTTCTCTCCAATTCTTATCTTTGCCTTCAAAAAACTCTTATGACTAGTTACGATACTCTTTTAGTTCTTGCTCGCTTCATACTCCCAGCTGACCTGTTGGAGTGTTTTGATATTGTTAAAATAGAGAACACCGCTGAAATGTTAACCATTCATTTAGATGAGCAAAATCTTCCTCCCTTGTCCTCTAGGGTTCACTCTTTAGAGTCCAAAGGTTTTCTTCCTCCGGTTTATATTCGTGATTTTCCTATCCGTGACCGTAAGGTAAGCTTATGTGTACGGCGTCGTAAATGGCTCGACAAGGAAACTGGTTCTATCATCTGTAACACTTTTGAGCTTACCGCTCAGGGAACGCGACATTCAAAAGAATTCGCGTCTTTTTTAAAAGGATTGCTTGGAGAAATACCCGATTACGGCCCGCTCTCTTGAACGTTATTATCATATTGACGGTGATCAGTTTGAGCGGCAATATAAAGAGTATCTAAGTGACTACTGCATGTGGGATCAACTGTCCCATGCCGCAAACTGGCTGCTGTTTTCCGAGAACCTGGGACCGTACTTGAGTATTGATGAAACTTCCCTTTCTAATGGTGAGTTATATACTATAATCATCAACAGAGAGGCACACGGTGGTAAAGGTGCTATCGTGGCTATTGTCAAGGGTACCAAGGCTGACGATGTCATAGCTGTGCTAGAACAAATCCCTGAAGAAGCACTTCGGATGGTGCGGGAGGTCACTCTTGATTTGTCAGAAAGTATGCGCAAGATCGTTCGCAGATGTTTCACCTCGGCTATCCGTGTGATAGATCGCTTCCATATTCAAAAGCTGGCGTGTGATGCTGTACAGGAAATTAGAATCGGACACCGTTGGGAAGCTATACAAGAAGAGACTGATGTCAGGCAGGAAGCTAAAGGTCTGAAAAAGAAATATACCCCTTTTACCTTTGAGAATGGTGATACACGCAAGGAATTATTGGCAAGGAGCCGGTATCTGCTTTTCAAATCTGCTGAAAAATGGACTGAAGCACAGAAGCTCAGAGCTACAGTCTTATTCAGAGAATATCCGGATATTAAACGGGCATATTCACTTAGTCATTCTTTAAGAATGATTTTTAATAAACGATCGATAAAGGCAGGAGCAAGAACCAATTTAGCGAAGTGGTATCAAGAAGTAGAACAATCTGGATTTGAATCGTTTAACACAATAGCTGCTACATTATATGACAGAAGTGAGCAGATACTAAACTTCTATATTAATAGGGCATCAAATGCTGCTGCAGAATCATTTAATGCGAAAGTTAAACAGTTCAGAGCACAACTTAGAGGGGTTATAGACATACCCTTTTTCTTGTATAGACTAACTAAAATTTATGCATAAAACCACAGGATTTTATCGATGACCCCACAAGACTTTACCGGTGACCCAAAAATAGCTATATAGCAGGTTTATAGTATGTAAAAATGGCTTCCTTGTTCGTCCGCCGACGAGGAAGCCATTCAACACAAAAACTAAACTAGACTTAACTAAACTATTCTATTCTTGGAATTTCACAATTCCTTTTTGTTTTGCAAAGGTAGATATAAAACGGTTTTTGACAAACTATAATCGACAAAATTTACTTTTTTGTCGACAAATTTATGAATCATCAGCTCCTTTCGTCAAGAAAAGTCTGAAAAGCTTGCTTGTAACTATCGCTGATAGGAATATATGTCTTGTCAAAAACAATACGTCCGCGGTCGATTATGCGTATCTTATCTTTTTGTACAATGAATGAGCGGTGCACGCGTATGAAATGACTGGAAGGTAAGAGTTCCTCCATTGCTTTCATACTCATCAGTGATAGAATGGGTTTGGAAGTGTCTTCTGTATATATTTTAATATAATCTTTCAGTCCTTCGATATACATGATTTTCTTCAAGTCCACTTGTACCAGCTTGTAGTCACTTTTCACAAAGATACTGTCTATCTTTTCCGGCTTCTGTACAAGTTCGAACCATTGAACGGCCTTGTTGGCGGCTTGCAGGAAATCGATGTACGAGATCGGTTTCAGCAGGTAATCGAGTGCATTGACACGATAACCGTCAATGGCATATTGTCCGAAAGCAGTAGTAAATACAATGCGGGTGTGCGGATTTACCATTTTTGAGAATTCCAAACCATTAAGCTCCGGCATCTGGATGTCCAGAAACAGGAGATCGACCTCTTCGCCCGGCAATTCTTTCATTGCCTGAACCGCACTGGAGTACTTTCCAACGAGTTGCAGGAACGGAGTTTTATTCACGTAACTCTCTAACAAACTAAGAGCTAGTGGCTCATCGTCAATCATTGCACAACGTAATACCATAACTTTTATATCTAAAGTTTTTATAATTCAATCTCCTGAAATTTACTCTCTGATCTTGATACTTAATCGCGATTCATATACTTTTTCATCTTTTGAGATGCCTTTCGACCAAGTATAAGCCTCGGGATAAAGAATCTCCAACCGGCGGCTGACTTGTTCCAGTCCCACTCCCGAGCCACTTTTATCCTCTACTGTCTTTGGATGATTACTGTTGTGGATTTCGCAAATCACCTCTCTGTCATTTTCCGAAAGATGAATACGGATGAAACTCGATTCAGTAGGAGAGATGCCATGTTTGAAGGCGTTCTCTATTAACGAGATGAAGATAAGCGGGGCTATCAGTGTCTGGCTGTCCGGACGGATATCGAATTTAGTAATCACCTGTACATGGGCTGATAGGCGGATACGCATCAATTCGATGTAATTACGGATAAAATCAACCTCCTTACAAAGAGGAACGTATGTCTGCTGGTTATCATATAACACGTAACGAAGCAGTTTGCTCAACTCTTGAATTGCTTGTTGCGCCTTGTCCGAATCAAATGCAATCAGTGCATAGATATTATTCAGCGTATTCAGCAGAAAGTGAGGGTTCAGCTGATTCCGCAGATTCTTCAGTTCCGCTTCCGCACGGCTTCGTTCCGCCTCCTTGCGAGCAGCTTCGTTCTGTGCCCATCGTGCACTCATACGAATAGCGGCGCTTAGTCCGATAGTGAATACGAGGCTCAACATATCTCTAAGGAAGAACAACCATCCCGGAGGCATACCCGGTCTTTTGGCTTTGGGTGTACATGACGGATCGAATGTCAAGCTTTGCCAGAAATGTAACAGAATGCCGATGATGCATAAAAAGATTATGTTGTAGATGATATATCTTTTAGCCTGACTCTGAAACAGATAGCGTGGGACAAGAATGAAATAATTCACATAGAACGCAATCATGAACGAAAGGGGGACGGCAAGATGGCGCGTATAGGCCAGCCAGTTAATGTTCCCGTTCTCACGTTCGACGAAAAAGAACGGGAAACCGAACATAATCCCCCAGCTGATAACGTGTATCAGTATCTCCAGGGGACGACGTGCAGATGTAAAGGGTTGTTTCATAAAGACAAAGATAATTTTTTTGATTGACAAACCGACTGTTGTCAATCAATTATTCGTATCTGATGGCTTCTATCGGATCCAAATCTGCTGCTTTCTTAGCCGGATACCATCCGAAGAAGACTCCCGTAACGGTGCATACTGCGAAGGAGAGGAATACACTCCACGGCTGGATATAGATGGGCCAATGTGCCACGCTCTTGACAATCCAGCTGGAACCGCAACCGATAATCACTCCGATGATACCTCCCGTGATACTAATCATGATGGCCTCGATGAGGAATTGGTTTAGAATATCGACTCCACGTGCACCGACGGACATACGCAGGCCGATTTCACGGGTACGCTCCGTAACAGATACATACATAATATTCATAATTCCGATACCACCCACCACCAGTGAAATACCTGCAATGCAAGCCAGCAAGGTTGTCATCAAGTCGGTGGTTGAGTTGAGCATCGTACTCAATTCCTGCTGGGTACGGATGGTGAAATCATCGTTATCCGAAGCTTTCAGTTTATGGTTGCGACGGAGGATTGTACTGATTTCGTCAGTAGCGTACTCCGTCATGTCTTCGGTAAGGGCAGAAGCAAACACTCCTTGCAGATACGTAACGGCAAGTAGTCGTTTCATTACCGTGCTGTATGGCGCAAGCACTACTGCATCCTGATCTTGTCCCATAGAGTTGTAGCCTTTGGCTTTGAGCACGCCTACCACACGAAGCGGTATTTTGTTGAAACGAATAATCTTACCTACCGGATCACTTCCATCCGGAAAAAGATTGTCTACTATTGTCTTTCCGATTACACACACTTTGGCTGAACTCTGTATGTCGGCTTCTGTAAACATCTCTCCGTTTTCAATAGTCAGTTGTCGGATGTCGAGGTATTCTGTTCCGACACCGTTCACAGAAGCCGGGTAGTTGTTGTTGCCGGCAATGAGTTGCCCCGATGCTGAAACATTGGGACTGATGGCGGACAGGAAACTTGTCTCGTCGCGTAAGGCTTTGTAGTCGGAAAGCTTCAGAGTCTGCATGGCAGACGGGTCCTGCCGGACACCTCCACGCATATCGGCTCCCGGATGAATCATAATCATGTTCGAACCCATCTCGGAAATCTGCTGCCGGATACTTTTCTTCGAACCTTGTCCGATAGCCAGCATCGTGATGACGGAAGCTACGCCAATAATGATACCGAGCATAGTTAGAAAAGCACGCAGCTTATTGTTCGCCAATGCACGGAGAGCTATCTTAAATAAATTTGTTCCATTCATAATTGATAATTATTAACTGAATTATTCGTGCAGAAAAACAGCATATCCGAAACTCGATTTATGAATCCTCGTCGTTTTTCGGCAAAGCAGCCAGTGCTTCGGCAGCCGAAAGAATCTTCGGATTGGTCGTGTCTTCTATCACATGACCGTCACGCAGGCGGATATTCCGGCTGCTATATTGCGAAAGTTCAGGATTATGTGTCACAAAGATAATCGTTCGTCCCTCGGCATGGAGCTTTTGAAACAAGACAAGTATCTCGAAAGAGGTACGGCTGTCAAGGTTTCCGGTCGCTTCATCGGCAAGAATCACTGCCGGATTGTTGACCAATGCGCGTGCAATGGCAACGCGTTGCATTTGTCCGCCGGACATCTGGTTGGATTTATGTTCCAGACGGTCCCCCAATCCTACGGCCTGTAAAGATTCGATGGCACGGTGGCGACGTTCGGCAGCACTGACGGCAGAGTTGTACATAAGCGGTAGTTCCACATTTTCCACTGCTGTCGTTTTAGGCAACAGGTTGTAATTTTGGAACACGAAGCCGATCTTCCGGTTTCTTAGTATCGCACGTTGAGACTTGCTCATCGTACGTACGGGAATATCGTCGAGCAAATACTCTCCACTGGTCGGGGTATCCAGGCAACCTAATATATTGAGGAGCGTGGATTTTCCTGAACCGGAAGTTCCCATGATAGTGACAAACTCTCCTTCATTGATATTGAACGAGACGCCACGCAATGCATGGACCGTTTCGTCGCCTACCTGAAAGTTGCGTTTGATATTTTGTATTTCAATTACTTTTTTCATCATAAATAATGTACTATTTTTTCTTCTTACTTCCCGGAGGGCCGGGCATGAACGGACTTCTTTCTCCACCACTTCCCCGATCTCCTTCTGCAGCCATATTTTCACCGGGTATTGTTCCTACGGTAGCTTCGGTCACTACCTTTGTTCCCTCGGAAATACCGCTGATAATCTCTGTGGATATGCCGTTACTGATTCCTATTTCTACCGGATGAGCGGTGAATGTGGTTCCTTCACGGGTCCAGAGTTTATGTTCTCCTTCGGAGTCTTTCACGATGTCATTATTACCGATTAACGGCTTTTCCGGTGTGAACCGTAATGCCCTGTTCGGAACGGACAACACATTCTTTTTATCAAGAATATAGATTGTGACGTTGGCTGTCAAACGAGGTTTTAATTTCAGCTCAGGGTTGGGGGCGGAGATGACAACTTCATAAGTAACCACGGTAGTGTTGGTGCTCGTGCTGCTCGTACTGCTGGTGTCTCCCAAACGAATCTGTGTAACTACCCCTTCGAATACGTCATTCGGGTAAGCATCTACCGTGAAGCTGGCACGCTGGCCTTCTGCTACACCGCCTATATCGGCTTCGTCCACATCGGCTACCACTTGCATCTGTGTCAGGTCGGCAGCAATGGTGAACAATGTCGGGGTCTCGAATCCGGAAGCAACGGTTTGTCCTGCTTCCACATCACGGCTGATGACTACTCCGTCAATCGGTGAGGTGATGGTTGCATAAGACAGGTTACGTTCCGCTTTTGTGAGTGATGCTTTACTGCTGTCATAGCTACTTTTCGCTTTCTGATAGTTATAGAGAGCCTGTTCGAAATCCGTATCACTAATCAGTGATTTTTCATGCAAGCCTTTGCTACGTTCATAATTTTTTTTCTGATATTCATATTCGGCTTTTGCACCGTCGTAAGTTGCCTGTTGTGATGCCAGTTCACTTTGCAATGTGGCACGGTCCATTTCGGCAATCAACTGTCCCTTGGTTACTACCGAGTTATAATCTACGTAAATCTTGTCGATGATACCGGAAACTTGCGTACCGACTTCTACTTCCGTCACCGGTTCGATGGTTCCGGTAGCAGTCACCGAACTTGAAATATCGCCTTTGCTGACGTTGGCAGTGGCATAGGTGACTTTATGCTTGGAAGGTGAGCCTGCAAAGAAACGGATTCCTGCACCTGCTACCACAACGATTGCCACAGCGATTAAGATAATCTTTTTTGTTTTCATTCGTTTATTCTGTTTTTTAAATTGCTAATTGATCTCCCTGATAGAACTTCAGCAGCTGCATATTCAGTATGGTCATATATTTAGCTTGGAGTTGTTCCTGCTGTGCTTGCAGCAAGTTGTTCTTTTCTGTAAGGAGCTCTACGGTATTCTTCATTCCCAGATTGAACTGTTCGCTGATCAACTCATAGCTGATTTGTGTACTCTTTAGTTTCTCATTTGCTGCCGCATAACGTTGTTGTGCGCTGTTGGCATCCAGCCAGAGTCCTTCAATGGTCTTATACAGTTTTTTTTGTTCGTCCAGCAAAGATAACATACTCGTTTCGTATTGTAATTTCGCTTTCTGTACGGCACTTTTTGTTTGACGGTTGTTGAAGATAGGTATACTGACAGACAATCCGATAGAATTGTTCCATCCGTTTTTCACTTGCTCTCCGAAAGTGAAGTCGCTGCCACTGGTATGGTTGGTGCCGATTCCAGCACTAAGGCTGATCGTGGGAAAATAACTCGATTTGGCAATATCGATTCCCAGGTTGGAAGCTTCTACATTAAGTTTGCTTGCTTCAATCTCCGGACGAAGACTCAACGCGCTGATGTACACATCTTTCTTGGCAGGCAACGGAGCCAGTATATTTTCATCGGACAAGGCGGGGAGATAGATGTTCATTTCATTCTCTCCATCCAGTTCGAGCAGTTGTTTCAGTTGTAATTTGTAATCTTCAAGAGTGGCTTGCGCTGTAACAAGTTGGTATCGGTCATTGCTCACCTGTGCTTCCAGTTGGGCGAAGTCACTTTGAGCGATACTTCCGGCGTTCAGAAGTGCCTGTCCGCGGTCACGCTGTGCAATGGAGACTTGCAACGTGTTTTTGTTTACCTTGACAGACTCAGCTGCATAAAGAATTTGGATATAAATCCGGGCGATAGACTCCTGAATGTTATTTTCGGAAGTTGCCACATCCAGTTCGGCAACCCGGTTGTTCAACTTTTCCTGTTGGATGGTTTTCAGCCTTTTATTACCATTATAGAGAGTCCACGACGCATTCAGTCCATAATTGCCATTGTAGCTTGTTTTACTGTTACTACTGATAATTTCGCTGCCGCTCACCCTGCTACTCGTCTCCTGATACGGACGGTTCACCACCTGCTGGCCGGTAGAGAATGAAAGACTGGGAAACAAGGCAGCCTTAGCTGTCTTCACATCAATTTGCGTGCCGGCCGCAGTGATCCGGTTCTTGCGAATCGTGATGTTCTGTTCTTTTGCGTAGTCGATGCATGACTGCAAATCCCATTGAGCCGGAATTTTCGTTTCTTTCTGCGTACCGACTTGCTGTGGAGTAACTTGAGCGGATATGTCGGACAGCATACCTGCTCCAAGAAACGTCATCACTGTCAATCTTCTTACATTGATCATATTCATACTTCTATTGATTTACTGATGCGAAGGTATGTACATATTATATATGACGCAAAAACGATAGACGGATAACATGTTTTCATCGTTAAATGATTTTTTTCTGTCGATAGGTTGTTTTTTGAAGAAAAACATAATAAATCACACAACTTTTTTGACTAGTTGCTTGTTTTAATTATAAAAAATGTATATTTGTACTCATTACAAATTATAACGTCAATATATGAAGAATACACTACTTACGATCTGGAACTTCTATTTGGAGGGCTTCCGTAGTATGACCTTGGGACGTACCCTTTGGGTAATCATTCTGCTGAAATTATTCGTCATGTTCTTCATCCTCAAAATGTTCTTTTTCCCTGATTTCCTCCGTGATCATCCTACGGATGATGACAAGGGAACATACGTGGGAAATGAACTGATAGAACGTGCTATCCCCGGTAAATCCACAGATTTTTAACTTTTAAACTACATAGGATTATGATTGAAAGTATTGACACCTCACTGATCGATTGGTCGAGAGCCCAATTTGCGATGACAGCCATGTACCACTGGATTTTTGTTCCTCTTACACTGGGACTGGCAGTGGTGATGGGCATTATGGAGACATTGTATTATAAAACAGGCAATGATTTTTGGAAAAAGGCTGCCCAGTTTTGGATGAAACTCTTTGGGATTAACTTTGCCATTGGGGTGGCAACCGGTTTGATTCTGGAGTTTGAGTTCGGTACGAACTGGAGCAATTATTCGTGGTTTGTAGGGGATATCTTCGGTGCTCCGCTGGCTATTGAAGGAATTTTGGCATTCTTTATGGAGGCCACATTTATCGCTGTCATGTTCTTTGGATGGGGAAAAGTAAGCAAACGTTTCCACTTGGCTTCCACTTGGCTGACAGGATTGGGGGCTACGATTTCCGCTTGGTGGATTCTCGTTGCCAATGCGTGGATGCAGCACCCGGTGGGCATGGAATTCAATCCTGATACGGTTCGTAATGAGATGGTAGATTTTTGGGCAGTGGCTACGTCACCCGTAGCGGTCAATAAATTCTTCCATACGGTATTGTCTGGCTGGGTGTTGGGCGGCGTTTTTGTTGTCGGTGTCAGCTGTTGGTATCTGTTGAAGAAACGCAATCGTGAGTTTGCACTTGCCAGCATTAAGATTGGTGCGATTTTCGGATTAGTGGCGTCGTTACTTTCAGCTTGGACAGGTGACGGTTCCGGTTATCAGATAGCTCAGACACAGCCGATGAAACTGGCTGCTGTGGAAGGCTTGTATGAAGGTGGTACCCATGTAGGCCTGGTTGGAATCGGAGTGTTGAACCCTGAAAAGAAGACTTACGATGATGGGAAAGCTCCTTTCCTCTTCCGTTTGGAAATCCCCAGCATGCTTTCTTTCCTTGCAGAACGTGATGTGGACGGGTACGTTCCGGGTATCAAGAATATCATCGAGGGGGGCTATCAACAGAAAGACGGATCAACGGCTCTCTCTGCCGCCGAGAAGATAGAACGTGGAAAAAAGGCTATCACTGCATTGGCTGCCTATCGTGCAGCAAAGAGTGCCGGACACGAGGAAGACGCTCAAGTTGCATATAAAGTCTTGCAGGAAAATATTCCATACTTCGGTTACGGGTATATTAAAGATGTGAACCAACTGGTTCCGAATGTTCCTCTGAACTTCTATGCATTCCGTATAATGGTCATCTTGGGCGGATATTTCATCTTGTTCTTTATTCTTGTTCTCTTCTTTATCTATAAGAAAGATTTGAGCCGGATGCGTTGGATGCACTGGATTGCTCTGCTGACGATTCCTTTGGGATACATCGCCGGACAAGCCGGATGGGTGGTTGCCGAGTGTGGCCGTCAACCGTGGGCGATCCGTGATATGCTGCCAACAATGGCTGCCATCTCCAAACTGGATGTAAGTTCTGTACAAACGACTTTCTTTATCTTCCTGTTCCTGTTTACAGTGATGCTGATTGCAGGTGTCGGGATTATGGTAAAGGCTATTAAAAAAGGACCATTTTAAGTGTTAAGTATTCTAATACTTAATACTTATCACTTAAGACTTATTTCTTATTACTTAATATTTTAGCTATATGTATATATTTTTACAACAATATTGGTGGCTTGTCGTTTCCTTGTTAGGGGCCATACTCGTGTTTTTATTGTTTGTACAAGGTGGTAATTCATTGTTGTTCTGTCTGGGTAAAAACGAAGAGCATCGTAAGATGATGGTGAATTCTACCGGACGTAAGTGGGAGTTTACGTTTACCACATTGGTTACGTTTGGAGGAGCTTTCTTTGCTTCTTTTCCGTTGTTTTATAGTACCAGTTTCGGTGGTGCATATTGGCTTTGGATGATTATACTTTTCAGTTTTGTATTGCAGGCTGTCAGTTATGAGTTTCAGAGTAAAGCCGGAAATCTGTTAGGCAAAAAGACATATCAGACTTTTTTGGTGATTAATGGAGTGGTAGGTCCTGTGTTACTGGGTGGGGCAGTGGCAACATTCTTTACCGGTTCCGATTTCTACATCAATAAGGCCAATATGACAGAAACTATTATGCCGGTAATCAGTCATTGGGGAAATGGGTGGCACGGATTGGATGCGCTGACCAACATTTGGAATGTAATTCTTGGATTGGCTGTCTTCTTCCTTGCACGTGTGTTGGGATCTCTTTATTTCATTAACAATATTGATGATGAAGAGTTGACCGATAAATGTCGTCGTGCAGCACGTAATAATACGGTTTTGTTCCTTGTATTCTTTTTGGCATTTGTCATTCGTACATTGGTATCCGATGGCTTTGCCGTCAATCCGGATACACAGGAAATCTATATGCAACCATATAAGTATCTCACTAACTTTATCGAAATGCCGGTGGTGCTGGCTTTATTCCTGATGGGTGTGGTACTGGTTCTTTTCGGCATAGGAAAGACATTGCTTAAAAAAACGTTTGACAAAGGAATCTGGTTTACGGGAATCGGTACAGTACTGACAGTTTTATCTTTATTGCTGGTAGCAGGGTACAACAATACTGCTTATTATCCGTCATATACAGACCCGCAAAGTTCGTTGACTTTAGCCAATAGCTGTTCCAGTGAATTTACACTAAAGACAATGGCGTATGTCTCGGTTCTTGTTCCGTTTGTAATTGCCTATATTTTCTATGCTTGGCGTAGTATCGATTGTCATAAGATTACCGAGAAAGAAATGGATGAAGGAGGACACTCATATTAAAACTTTGTCCGACTCATCTGTTGTCCGTATGGAATTTCAACATTGAGATTCTTGCAGGAACAAATAAACTCCCCTTATTTAATTCGCTATGTCATGATAGAGAAGTTAAATGAGGGGAGTTTTTGATGTATAAACCTTTTTAGAGCGCTTTTTATTTATTGACTATATTCTCAGGTTTTCCGGCAATGTAAGCCTGAAGGTTACTGATTGCAATATTCATCAGACGTTCACGAGCCTCGATGGTTGCCCAGGCAATGTGCGGAGTGATGTAGCAGTTCTTTGCAGTTAGCAACGGATTGTTGGCACAAGGCGGTTCGGTGGAAAGTACATCTACTCCGGCTGCATAAATCTTACCACTGTTTAAAGCGTCTGCAAGGTCTTGTTCGTTGATAAGTGGTCCGCGACCGGTATTGATTAAGATAGCTGTCGGCTTCATCATAGAGAGACGGCGTGCATTTACCATTTCGCGTGTTTCCGGAGTAAGCGGGCAGTGCAAACTGATAATATCACATTCGCTGAACAACTGATCCAAATCCACCTTCTTGATTTCCGGTGGCAGCTGGAAGTGAGATTTAGAAGTCAATGCATACACTTGCATGCCGAAACCGATTGCAACACGCGCTGTGGTATATCCGGTATGTCCCAGTCCTACCAGACCGATTTTCTTTTCCCGCAGTTCCATCAACGGAGTATTCCAAAAACAGAAATCCTTATTGTTGGTCCAACGACCTTTATGCACTTCTTCAGAGTGATGTTGCACTTGTTGAGTGATGTTCAGGATATGCGCAAATACCATTTGAGCAACGGAAGCGGTGCTGTATGAAGGAATATTGGTAACAACGATTCCCCGTTCTTTTGCAGCAGCTGTATCTACCACGTTGTATCCGGTAGCCAACACACCTATATATTTCAATTCGGGCAGTGCAGCCATGTGGTCTGCATTGATGATTACTTTGTTAGTCAGAATTGCTTCTGCACCGGCTGCACGTTCTAATACCTCTTCCGGAGTTGTACGATCATAAATAGTACATTCTCCAAGCACTTTCATACCTTCCCAGGATAAATCTCCGGGATTGGCGGCATAGCCATCTAAAACTACAATCTTCATATATTTAAAGTATTTAGTATTAAGTATCAATGTTTTTTTAGTCTTACAATTGTGGCTGTCAGTGATTTGAGTATTTATGTATATACTTTATACTTGTTTCTTATTTCTTAAATTTGTCTCCCCACAACTGTATCATTCTCTCGGCATGCTTCTGTTCTGCCGGATTGTTTTGCGGTTGCCATATCCGTTTGTCTTTCAGCTCATCCGGAAGAAACTGTTGTTTGACAAAGTTACCCTCATAGTTGTGCGCATATTTATATTCCTGTCCGTATCCCAACTGTTTCATCAGTTGGGTCGGAGCATTGCGCAGATGCAAGGGGACAGGCAGATTACCGGTTGCCCTGACTAACTCTAATGCATTGTTAATTGCACTGTATGCCGAATTACTTTTAGGACTGGTAGCCAGATAAATCGTTGTTTCAGCCAAAGGAATCCGTCCTTCGGGCCAGCCGATTTTCATTAATGTATCAAAGCACGCATTGGCGAGAAGCAATGCATTGGGGTTCGCCAAACCAATATCCTCGGAAGCTGAAATCACGAGCCGGCGGGCGATAAAAGCAGGATCTTCGCCTCCTTCCACCATACGCGCCAGCCAGTAGATTGCTCCGTCAGGATCACTGCCGCGGATAGACTTAATGAAGGCTGAGATAATGTCATAATGCATCTCCCCATCTTTGTCATACGCCAGTGGATTTTGTTGTAAACGTTCGGTCACCATTTCATCGGTGATGACAACAGTTTCCTCCGCCTCCGATTGTACGACAAGTTCCAATATATTCAGTAGTTTACGGGCATCGCCACCGGAGAAGCGTAGCATGGCTGTTGTTTCTTTCAACTCAATTTTTCGTTCCTTCAGTACGGCATCTGCAGTGATGGCACGTTGCAGGAGTTCCAGCAGATCTTCCTTTTCCAAGGATTTGAGTACATAAAGCTGGCAACGGGACAGGAGAGGGCGGATGACTTCGAACGACGGGTTTTCCGTTGTTGCACCAATCAGTGTGACTGTTCCATTCTCTACCGCACCCAACAGTGAATCCTGCTGTGACTTGCTGAACCGATGGATTTCATCGATAAACAGAATCGGGCTGGATTGCGAAAAGAAACGATTGCTCTTGGCACGGTCTATCACTTCACGTACATCCTTTACACCGGAAGTCACAGCGCTCAATGTATAGAAAGGTGTCTCCAGTTTGTTGGCAATAATTCGTGCCAAAGTCGTTTTACCTACTCCGGGAGGTCCCCAGAGAATAAAGGAAGAGATGCGTCCTGCGTCAATCATTTTCCGCAAGATGGCTCCCGGTCCCACTAAATGTTTCTGACCGATATATTCATCCAAAGTTTGAGGCCGTAACCGTTCTGCTAAAGGTTGCATAATGTTAGAATACCATTAATACCATGAAACGAATACCGTTTTTGTTGATACCCGGATTGTCACGGTAAGTGAAACGATGTACATATTCAATGTGCAGCAACTTGAAAATGTTGTAGATACCTACACTTCCTTCGATATACGGCACTTTCGGGTCCATTACGAAACTGGTGAACTTACCGTCGCGTGTCGGGAAACGGAACAGATCGGGATTGTTGCTCTTAAACGGATTATTCTTATCCGTCAATGTTCCCCACAAAGCACGGAAACGGAACATTTCCCTCCATTTCAAGCTCTTGATGAGAGGAATACGGTTGAATAGTTTTCCATTCATATCATAAGATAGTGATAGGGAAGCGTAACGGTCGTTCAGGAATTCCATGTTATTAATCAAGTTGAACGTTTCGCGCTGGGTGATGTAGGATAAATTAGCTTCCGGCAAGATCAGCAATGGGAAAGGAACCGTGTTCCATTCAGCGCCTGCTTTCAAGCTGCAATCAATCTTTCCCCAGGAAGAGGGAAGCCAGAAACGTTTCCACACACTTGCTTCCGTACGGTTAAAACTGTAATCTCCGCCTAGTACTCCTTTGAAACCCATGGCATGAGTCAACGTAAAGATAGGGGCATCCAGGGATACGGGTACGCGGCGTTGTTTGGAGTTGACAAATGATTCGCCCGGAGCATAACGCAGCGTCAAGCTTGCTTCCGAAGTCGTGATATCATGTACACGGGTTTGTGCGGCATCATTACGCAGATATTCCAGTTTGCCGGCAGGCTCGTCGTTACGGTGGCGCAGCATGGCTTTCACTCCGAATCCTGTCAGTGTTTCGAGCTCATAATTAATGGTGGCGTCGCGCATGTATGACATTTGGTCTACTGTGGTTGTTTTTACTGACAGGAAGATGTTATCTTTATCCGTGAACAGGAATTTATCCATCGGAGACATTACGTCATAGCTGTACGTAGCCGAAAGATAATGTTTCGGGAATTCCCAAACTACATAATCGCGTTTGTTGAATGAATAAGTCACCGTACCGCTATATTTCCACCGTTCGTCTTTCAGGCCGTAAGCCCCATATCCCTTCAAGAACCAGTGCTTGTTGAAATGAGCCGTTGTCATGCCGCTCAGCCGGAAACGTGTACCATCAATGTAGTTGCTTGAAATCATGGTGTTGATAGGGCCGATATCCACTTTGCTCGGATGGCCCTTACTTCCTGTTTCCACAAAGTTTTCGATCAGCGCTTTCGCTCCAAAGATGATGTACTTGAATCCCGGTATCTGTTCGAGGCGGTTGACGAATACATCCATCGAGCTTTCTTTCTTTGTCAGCGGTACTTGACGGACATTTGCCCAATACTCATCGCTTTTCGAAAGCATATCCGCTTCTTTGATCACGCTGCCTTTCAACCGGAACAGGCGTTGTTCGATAGGGTCGAACTTATAATTACTATATTTCGTGGTTCGTTCCACCTGCAGTCCACTTGCTGTCTTGTTGGAGTTCCAGGACAAGTCTACAGTCATGTCATCATCCGCCAACACCCAGTTGCCGTTAGGAAGTTGTTCATATTGTTGGACGATGTCCATGCGGTTGACGAAGTTTACACCTGTCTTTTTAGGCAGGTTCATCGTGCATTTCTGAACGGCATAAGTAGAGTCGTTCAATACGTAAAGATGTCCGGTGAATCCGAAATCCTGCGAGTTTTGCGGAACAAATGTGAGGTGTATACATTCGCGTTTGTTCACCATCAACGTGTCCATCAGATAATATTTATAGAATGAGATGGCATTATTACCGATAGGGCTCACGAAGCGCTGTTGGAGCAATCGGATCTCATCGTCGTAGATATTGATATCAGCAAATACGTCTTTCAGTACAGTGCCGAGCATCTCTCCTGTGGAGAAGAATTCTTCTATACCATTGGAATTCTTGCCTTTGATGATCGTTTTCTTGTTTTCGGGATTTTTGCGATAGATGGTTTGTGAAGCCGTCTCCTGTACGGAAATCGGTAGAATCAATTTATGGGTTGTTTCCGACACTTCCACCCGATCTTTTAGGAATGAATATTTCTTGTAGATTCCCTTTTCCAGTTTTTCCGGCGTGAGGTCGTTGATAGACATCTTCATTTTCTCGTACTTGTCGTACTGATAGTATTCATTCACTTCAAGGACTTGTGCCCTTTTGTGTTCGATTACTTTCTTCATGAATTCGACTGCCGGGTTGTTTTTACGGGAGTATTTCTCCTTTTGAGGTTTCACGACAATTTCATTCAGGACCACATTATCCGGAGCCAGCTTAACGTTTACCGTCTGATTATTGGAACCGACCCGAACCGTTTGACTGATATAACCTACAGCGGAAAACACAAGAGTTCCTCCGTTTCTTCGGGCATCAAGGCTATATTCTCCGTTAATATTGGTGATGGTACCCATATCCCTCTTTTCCTGATAGAAAACAGAGATATACATCAATGGCTCGTGGGTAACAGAATCAGTGACTACCCCTTTTATTTGCTGCGCAAAAGCATTTGAAGCAGCCAATACGAGTAAGAACAGTATAAATATTTTGCTATATCGTTGTTTCATAATGTACGTAGTAACGTGCAAAGTTAACAAATAACTCTAAGGATAACAGAATATATAACTTTTTTTACCCATCGTTTTTGGTTGTTTACAAGCCTGGGTTGTCTGTCGATGAAAGGGAATAGAGAGCAATTCACCTTTCGATAAATTGGTTTCCCGCGTAGATCACGATTGTTTCTCTATAGGAAACTGTCGTTCCCCTTACGGGATAAATAAAGTATTCCGGCATGAAATGGAAAGTAACGTGCCGGAAGACGAAAGGTATCTCTATAGCAATACTATTTTTTATCAGTCAATATCTGCACGATACGTTCTGCTGTCCGTCCGTCCCAACGCTCGGGAAGCTCACCTCGTTTCCATTCACCTTGCATCAGGGTATCCATTACTTTGGCAAGCAGGACGGGGTCTTCCCCGACAAGTTCGTTGGTTCCCATACGCCATGTCTCCGGATGTTCGGAATATGTGTTAAGCGTGATACATGGAATACCCATAAAGGTCGCTTCTTCGGCCACATTGCCCGAATCCGTAATGATTCCTTTCGCCTTGCTTATCAGATAGCCGAAGAACAAGTAATTTTGCGGAGGCATTATGTGGAGGTTCGGAGCTTCGATGCCTGATTCTTTGATGGCATTTCGTACGTATGTATGTAGTGGTGCTACGATAGGCATGCCGGCAGATTTTTCAATGATTGTTTTCAGCAGCTGACGCAGATTCTCTTTGTTGTTTAACAATACACGGCGGTTGAGGGTGAGCAGGAGATAATTTCCCTCTTGCAGTCCCAGTACGGAGAACCATATCGGTTTGAGCAAACGGTTCCGGTTGTAACGAACGGTATCTATGAGAATGTTACCTACATAATATACATTTTCACTTTCCGTTCCTGTTTGGTTCAGATTGCGGTTGGCAACCATGCCGGCAGTAAACAGATAGTCGGATATTCCGTCTGTAATCATACGGTTGACCTCTTTCGGCATCTTCATGTCGAAAGAACGGGTGCCGGCTACGAGATGCGCTACCTTGATTCCTTGTTTCTTGGCTACGATGGCACAGCTCATGGTGGCAGTCAGATCGTCTACCACGAGAACCACGTGTGCCGGGTTTTCCGTCAGCTCCTGTTCGAAGGCTATCATGATTCCGGCTGTCAAATTCGTTGGATTACTGCTTTCCACTCCCAGATAGACATCGGGAGCTTTCATATCAAGGTCCGAAAAGAGAGAAGCATCCAGACTTGCATCTTCTTTCTTTCCTGTATATACCAGTCGGTAAGAGATACTTTTACCTTGCATCCGTGCGGCTTCAATAGCGCGTGTGATGGGAGCTATCTTCATAAAATTGGGGCGTGCCCCCGCAACAATTGTTATTTTCATCTTGTTTCTATCTTATTCGGTTTAATTCGTGAAGCAAAAGTACGTTTTCTTACGGAATTTATTTGTTACTTTGCACACAAAATAACAAATATATGCCCACATTCGTTCAAATTCTTGATTTTATAGGCACATTTGCCTTTGCTATTAGTGGTATCCGGCTAGCCTCGGCGAAACGTTTCGACTGGTTCGGAGCTTATGTGGTAGGACTTGCTACGGCTATCGGTGGCGGTACTATCCGTGATGTCCTGCTCGATGTGACACCGGGATGGATGACCGATCCCATATATCTGATTTGTACGGGACTGGCTTTGTTGTGGGTAATCTGTTTCGGACGTTCGCTCATCCGGCTCAATAATACTTTCTTTATTTTTGATACTATCGGGCTGGCATTGTTTACCGTAGTAGGGGCAGGCAAGAGTATTGCTTTGGGCTATCCTTTTTGGGTGGCGATTATTATGGGTAGTATTACAGGAGCAGCCGGTGGGGTGATTCGTGACGTTTTTATCAATGAAATACCTCTTATCTTCCGAAAGGAAATTTATGCAATGGCTTGTGTTGTTGGCGGTATTGCATACTGGATTTGTGACGTTGCAGGATTGGAATCATACGCCTGTCAGTTGATTGGCGGACTAGCGGTATTCCTAACCCGCATCTTAGCTGTCAAATACCACATCTGCCTACCTATATTAAAAGGTAGCGAAGAGCTGAAAGAATAAGAAGGCATTACTTTTCCTCCTTTATATCCAGTTCTCCCAGAAAACTGATGGACTGGCGGTTTTGCATATTGACATCGATACTTGCCGAACCGTTAGGGAATACTTTGGCCCTGAATTCATACCTGTCTTCAGAATTACGTACGATAAATTTAACAATGATATTCCCTTTCTTATCTGTTTCCACATTATATTCTTTGAGAATCGCCTTGAAATCAAGTCCGTTACCTCCGCCATAGGGGATGCTATAAGCCCGTCCGTAATAAGGTAAATAAGAGATAACCGAATCATTTCTGATTTCCAGTGAGTAGGAAGACATCAAAGGAATAGAGCGTCCGCGCATCGGCATGGCAGTGTTGACATCTATCTTGTAGTTTTCCGATTCGATCAGTTTCTTTACCGCTTCTTTTTTCTGTTCCTTCTTTTCCTTTTTACTTTGAGCCGAAAGGGTAGAGGCGCCTAGCAGTAAAGCCAGTAACAGCATAAATATTTGTTTCTTCGTTTTCATATCAGTGGTATTTAGGTTGATATATATGTATAATGATCAAATATACGAAAAGACTGGGATACTTCTGTCACTTTTTATATAAATTAAACAGAAATCTCTGTTATTTATAGGTTTAGCCCTATTGGTGTCTTTTAACCAAAAGATAGAGGATGTTTTTTCATCCATCATCACCTGAAAACTATCAGAAAGCACCTAAAATCTATTATTTGATAGAATTACCCCTAAAAAATGACGAATTATCCCCTGTTGGCTACACAAAATAACGCTAAACTTGCAAAGGTTGAGAAAAACGAAATATTAACCATAAAACCAGTAAAGTATGAAGAGTTTAAGTTTCAGAGAAGAATTAATTGGAGTACAGGAGGAGTTGTTTCGCTTTGCTTATAAATTAACGGCCAACCGTGAAGAAGCAAATGATTTGTTGCAGGAAACATCTTTAAAAGCATTAGTTAATGAGGAGAAATATGTCTCGGACACAAATTTCAAAGGATGGATGTACACAATTATGCGCAACATCTTTATTAATAACTACCGCAAAATAGTACGCGATCAAATCTTTGTAGATACAACCGATAATTATTATCACTTAAACTTACCGCAAGATTCAGGATTTGAAAGTACGGAAGGTACTTACGATCTGAAAGAGATGCATCGTATTGTCAACGCACTTCCCCGGGAGTATAAGATTCCTTTCTCTATGCACGTATCTGGTTTCAAATACCGCGAGATTGCGGAAAAATTGGGATTGCCGTTAGGTACAGTGAAGAGCCGTATATTCTTCACGCGTCAACGTTTGCAGCAGGAATTGAAAGATTTTGTATAGATGCGGATGTACACACACGAACAAACAAGCTTGTTAGCAAAGGAGCAAGGGGATAAATCCTCATTGCTCTTTTTTTATTTTAATTATAATCGTAAATAATTCAATTATTATTTGCTTCTTTTGTTCTTGCTTTTTTTCTTTTTCACTACCTTTTCTTCAGGCGGAAATTTAGGAATCAGATTCATCAGCCGTAATATCTGACTTTGCCGTTTTAGCATGTATGACGAAGGTTTCGCCGAGTTGAATCGTATCGGGTTGGGCAGGGTAGCGGCGATGAGTGCGCATTGTCTCCGGGTTAGCTTGGCGGCTGTTGTTCCGAATTGGATCTTTGCGGTGGCTTGTGCACCGTAGATGCCATCTCCCATTTCTATGGAGTTGAGATAGACTTCCATAATTCGTTCTTTCGACCAGAACAATTCAATGAGAAATGTAAAGTAGACTTCGAACCCCTTGCGTACCCATGAAGATTGAGGCCATAAGAATACATTTTTGGCTGTTTGCTGGCTGATGGTGCTTGCTCCGCGTTTTCGTTTGCGTGTTTCGTTCTCTTTCATCGCTTTCTTGATTTCTATGAAATCGAATCCGTTGTGTTCTGCAAAACGGTTGTCTTCGGAGGCAATGACTGCCATCGGCAGGTGGGGAGACATCTGATCAAAAGAAACCCACGTGTGCTTCCACGTGGGTTTATCTCCTGAAAAAATCTGCTGAACGCTTCGGATAATCATCAAGGGAGTGACATAAACCGGCATAAAACGATAGACAATCACTGCTAGTATAGTTGATGTAAAGAAGAATATCAGCAGGCTACGCATATAGCGCAGTAATTTTTTATTTAACAGCTGCCTGTGCATTTTTAATCATTTGCTCACTTGCGTACATGTATACTTCTACACGACGGTTTTGTTCGCGGCCGGCAGCCGTATCATTACTTGCAACAGGATCGCTTTCGCCCATTCCTTGTACACTTTTGACCTGATTGCTAGAAACACCGCAACTCAACAAATAGCTGGACACACTCTGTGCGCGCTCTTGTGACAAGTTGAGGTTTTTTTGGCGGCTCTGTTCCGCAGTGCTGTTTTTCCAACCTTGGTTATCGGTGTAGCCGTAGATGGATACATCCATATCCCGGTTCTGGTTAAGCACATTGTTGGCAAACTTGCTTAAAGCAGCTTTTGCAGCAGCACTTAGAGCAGCATTACCTGTAGTGAAAAGAATACCCGAGTCGAATGTTACTTTCACGGCCTGCAATCCGTTGTTGTCTGTTATTTGTTCTACTTGTGCGCCTTCAATTTGTTTTGCTTCTGCCGCTGCTTTATCCATCTTCTTACCGATAAGGGCACCTGTTCCTGCACCTACTGCCGTACCGATAGCAGCACCGATAGCGGCACCTTTACCTTTACCGATAACACCTCCCAGGATTGCACCTAGAGCAGCGCCTGAACCACCACCGATAGCAGCACCTTTACCTGTGTTGTTCAGACTCCCACAGCTACCAAATATCATGGCAATGCTCATGAAGAGGACCATAAATTTCATCTTGTTCATAATGTTGATGTTTTTTAATTGGTTTATAAAAAATGTTTTATACGAATCGCTTCGCATTATAAATAACAATGCAAAGATAGGAATTATTTGGCAAGCGTATACTTTTTAAGTTAAAATAACTCGGAAGATCTCCTTCTTTTGTTAATAAAATAATAATTATCTTTTTATCGTTGAAGGAATGCTTAAGCTCTTCTTTTTGATACAAATGAACCACCCCAAGAGAATTACACCTTTGGCAACGGTGGTGACGCAGACTGCCCACCAGATTCCTTCCACTCCCATACCCATTCGTACAAACAGGATGGCAAGCGGAATACGCATATAGTTGCAGCTGATGCTGATAATGGCAGGAGGTATGGTGCGTCCGATACCGTAGAATACTCCCTGCATGGTGATTTCGAGCATCATGAAGAGTTGGGAATATCCATCGATACGAAGGAATACACCTCCGGCTTCGTAGGCCGCTTGTTCGGGGACGAATAAGGCAAAAACTTCATTCCCGAAGAAAACGAATAGCAGGGTACAGAATACACCGAAGATGCCCGTCATCCATAAGGTAATATACCAAGCTCTAAGCACTCGTTCGATGCGTCCGGCGGCATAGTTTTGGGCGATGAAGGCACTTAGTGCAGTGGAGAATCCTTGGGAGGTATTCCAGGTAATCGCTTCGATTTGTCCTCCGGTGGTGAAAGTCATTAAACCGATGTGTCCACCCTGTTCCGAAGCAGTGCGGCAGAGGAACATATTGACAAAAGCAAACAGTGTATTTAAAGTGGCTACGGGTAATCCCAGTTTAAGGATTCTCCGCGTATATTTTTTCTTTAGTCGGGTGAAGAAAGGGAAACCGCCTACCAGAGCATCCCTGCAACGCAGCTGGTAGATGAAAATCAGGAAAACACTTGCTTCCGCAATCCAAGTGGCGTATGCCGCACCGTTGGTTCCCAGCCCGAAACCGAATATAAAAAGTGGGTCTAAAATAATGTTCAGTATCAATCCTGTACCACTGATAAAGAATGGGACTTTGCTTCGCCCTGCTGCATTATAAATTCCGGTAAAGGCGGCGGAAAGGAAAATGAAAGGTAATCCGGTGGAAACAATCCGAAGGTATTGGATGGCATTGGCCGTGATAGGTTCTTCAAGTTCATAGATGCGTATGATAGGTTCTGCTAATATAAAAAGGAGTCCGCCCCAGCAGATAGAAATAATCAAGGCAATTGTGATATTATGGGACGCGAAGTGGCGGGCATCTTCCTGGTTTTGTACACCGATGGATTGTCCGACACTCACTTCTGATCCCACCTTATTTAACAAAGAGATGGAACCGGACATCCATGTCAGGATTCCGACGGAACCGACGGCGGCCACAGCTTCACTTCCCAGCCTTCCTACCCATGCCATATCTGTAAGGCTATATGCCATTTGAATAAACGATGTTGCCATGATCGGCATTGCCAGATTAAACAATTGACGATTGATAGATCCCTGTGTCAGATTTTTTATTCCTTTCATATGATTTTTCTATTCAAAATGAGGTGCAAAGATATGGAAAATCACTATCTTCGCACATCTAATTATTCATTAATCAAAGTATATAGATACTATGAATCAGAAATTTTCTACACTTTTTCTTCTGTTACTCATTTTGCTGGCAGGTTCACAGGTAGCAGCACAGAATGTTCCGAAACCTTTTGATATTGAACAACCCTCACTTCGCGTGTTCCTTCCTGCACCGGAACTGGCAACGGGGCGTGCCGTGGTCGCTTGTCCGGGTGGCGGATATAGTCATTTGGCAGTCAACCATGAAGGTTATGATTGGGCACCCTATTTTAACAAACAAGGAATTGCGTTGATTGTTTTGAGATACCGCATGCCGAAAGGTGACCGCACGCTGCCAATCTCGGATGCTGAAGCTGCTATGAAAATCGTGCGTGACAGTGCTGATGTGTGGAATCTGAATCCGAATGACATCGGTATCATGGGATCTTCTGCCGGTGGACATCTGGCATCCACCATTGCCACTCATGCGAAACCGGAACTTCGTCCGAATTTCCAGATTCTTTTCTATCCTGTGATTACGATGGATAAATCTTATACCCACATAGGATCTCATAATGATCTATTGGGTGAAGATGCTTCCGCCAAACTGGAAAAGGAATATTCGAATGAAAAGCAAGTGACGAAAGATACGCCGCGTGCTTTTATCGTATATAGTGATGACGACAAGGTTGTTCCGCCTGCCAATGGGATTAATTATTATCTGGCGCTGAACAAGAATAATGTGCCTTCCGTGCTTCATATCTATCCTTCCGGTGGGCATGGATGGGGGATTCGCGAAAATTTTCTTTATAAAAATGAAATGCTGAATGAGCTGACATCCTGGCTTCGTAGTTTTAAAGTGCCTCATAAAGATGCGATCCGTGTAGCTTGTATCGGCAACAGCATTACGTATGGAGCACGTATCAAGAATCGCAATCGCGACAGTTATCCGGCTGTGCTAAGTCGTATGTTGGGAGAGGCTTATTGGGTAAAGAATTTCGGAGTAAGTGCACGCACTTTGTTGAACAAGGGGGATCGTCCCTATATGAAGGAGAAGGCTTATCAGGATGCGCTGGCTTTCAATCCCAATATCGTAGTTATTAAGTTGGGTACAAATGACAGCAAATCATTCAACTGGAAGTATAAGGCAGACTTCATGAAAGATCTGCAGACGATGGTGGATGCTTTCAAAGCATTGCCTGCTCAACCGAAGATTTATCTTTGCTATCCTTCCAAAGCCTATCAGACCGGAGATAACATTAATGATGATATTATTTCCAAAGAAATTATTCCGATGATAAGGAAGGTTGCTAAGAAAAATGGCCTACCTGTCATCGATCTTCATGCGGCAATGGACGGAAAGCCTGATCTGTTCCCTGATAAGATTCATCCCAATGAAGAAGGCGCTAAAATGATGGCAAAAGCCGTTTATCAGTCTTTGAAAAAGTAAAGCAAAACTTAAAAGAGTCGTATCAAACTCTGTTTTGAGTAATGATACGACTCTTTTCTTGTCCTTTATTGAATTTTGATACCCTCTTTTTTGGGGGGGTAGAATTAGGTTTCTTTTATTGTTTTACCTTGATGATGTCATAATTCAAATTGTTGTCAGCTTCTTGCAAGCTATCGTTTACCAGACGAAGAGTGGTATCATTCACAATTGCGAAATACATTGGAGCTTCACTATCGTTCGGAGTTAACTTAACAGCTGTCACGGTTTTTTGGTTTACTACCTTCTGTATCGTTTCTTGTTTTCCTTTTGAAGTGAAAGTCTTGTTTTGTCCTTGGCCTTCAGCATCGAGGTAAGTCATATCTAATGTATACATGGCATCCATACCATCGGTTGCATCACTCAGGGTCAAGACATAGTCAATACCCGGACCGTCGGCTGCAGGAATAGTACCTTTATAAACTGCGGTCGATTCGGTAATCGGTGTCATAACAATAGCCTGACTGTCTGCTTGTGCTTCTACGGTTTTGTTTGCTTTTGATTGGCAAGATGCCAAAGCTGCTACAACTGCTGCTAACATAATTACTTTTTTCATCATTATATGCTTTAAGTTAATATAAATATAGTGAGCTATTGCTCGTTTTTACTATCCTATTCCTGTTCTTCGTCCCGTTTGATGACAAGCAGTTTGTCTACTCGTCCGCGGTCCATGTCCACCACTTCGAATTGCAGATTCTTGTAGGTAAAGATGTCTCCTGCTTTCGGGATACGGCCAATCAGGAACATGGCGAGACCACCTAGGGTGGTGAAGTCTTCCGACTCTATATCTTCGTAGGATAGGATTCCCATCTTTTCCATGAAATCGTCGATATTCATCGAAGCTTCCACCAGCATCGAACCATCCTGTCTGGTGACGATTTCTTCTTCTTCCGTTTCATCCTCTTCAAGGATATCTCCGAAGATACTTTCTGTCAGGTCATGCAGGGTGATGATACCTTCTGTGCCACCATATTCATTAATAACAATTCCAAACTTGTTTTTGTTCTTCTTAAATAGCTCTAAAACTTTATTTGCATATAAACTTTCCGGAATAAAGAGGGGAGGACGGGCTATTTCGCGCAGATCAAACGGCATTTTATTGCCTACCATCAAGATAATATCCTTGACCGAAACAACACCGATAATCTCGTCTTTCCGTTCGTCTACCAACATATATTTACTGTAATGTTCTTCTTCGATAATCTTCATCACCTTTTCCTGCGTATCATCAGGGTGAAGAATAATAAGATCTCTGCGGTGTGTCATCAGTTCGTTGGCCCGTTTATCGGAGAAGCGGAACACGTCACGTATCATTTCTGTTTCCTCTTTGTCGAGCACACCCTGTTCCGAACTTTGATGGAGAATCATTTTGATTTCTTCCTGTGTCATGGGGCGTTCTTCGCTTTTCAGGCCAATCAGTTTATTTAATAGCCGGGTGGAAACACTAAGCAACCATACAAAAGGGTAGGAGACCTTTGTCAGTAGGATCATGATAGGATTGAATAATATCGCATAACGTTCCGGATTACTCAGAGCGATCGATTTAGGAACCAGTTCTCCGATAATCAGAGAAAGATAGGTGATGATTGCTACGGTAGTAATCATTGCGAGGTTGCGTGCATAAACTTCTGAGCCTGTGATGAGAGAAAAGAAAGGAACGAGGTCGTCGGCAATAGCCACACCGCCATAGGCACCGGATACGATACCAATCAGAGTGATACCAATCTGAATGGTAGATAAGAACTTTTCCGGTTCTTCCAATTGTTTCAAAACTCCGCGGGCTGATTTGTTACCTTTTGCGAAGAGTGTTTCAAGACGCGCTTTGCTGGATGATACCAGCGCAATTTCATACATAGCAAAAATGCCATTCAGTACAAGTAAAAGAAGTATAATAAGAAATTCCATAAATGGATTTAAATGGTTATTGCTTCGAATTTACAAGATATCAAGACACGATGCAAATAATATGTGGCAGATTAATGAATATTTAATAGTCGTGTTGTCTTTTCGGACGCAAATAAAACTGATCTTTGACGGAGGATTTAGGTAAATAAATCCCTATCTTCGTATTTAAATAGGTATCAAATTTAATAAAAGATAATTGAAGTATGAGATGTATTTTACTGGGACTATGTTTTTTGTTCTTTCTAAACAGTGCATCCGGACAAGAGATTCCTTTGCCGGAAAAGATGCCGCAGGCACATCCGAGAGTATTGACCACCCTGGCGGGAAAGCAGGAAATATGGAAATTGATTAGAAAAGAAGAATGGGCGAAAGATGTCTTTTATAAATTGAGAGAACGGACGGAAGTATATACAAACCTGACAGATGCCCAACCATCTTGGTTGTTGTCCCGTTTGGCGATGTACTGGAAATCCCATGCCACGGAGGTATATGTGAAAGGTGAAACGTTCGACCATGCGGGTGGTGAGAAAGCTCCTTATCCTACGGTACGCTACACAGGAACCCGTGGAACGACTGCTACTCACGGTCGCCCTCCATTGGCAGATGTCGTTCCTTATGATGATGAGGACGGGAATGTGACTTTTTGCAATAATGCACTTCCCGATCGTCCTATGGAGAGTGTACATCCGTCTAAAACCGGGCGGAATATCGAAAGTCTGAACTGCGAAATTCTGGGAATTGCCCGTGATGCCGCTTTTCTTTATTGGATGACGGATGAAGAGAAGTTCGCCAAACTCGCCGCAGGTGTCTTTGATACATACATGACGGGTATTTATTATAGGAATGTACCCATCGACTTGAACCACGGGCATCAGCAAACATTGGTAGGGTTGACATCTTTCGAGGTAATCCATGAAGATGCACTCCATATCGCTGTCCCTTTATATGATTTTCTATATAATTACCTAAAGGCTAATTATCCGGGTAAAATGGAAATCTATGCTGGAGCCTTCAAGAAATGGGCGGATAATATCATTGCGAACGGTGTACCTCATAACAATTGGAATTTGTTGCAGGCACGGTTTATTATGAATGTCGGATTGGTATTGGAAGATGATAAGGAGTATGCCGACGGAAAAGGACGCGAGTATTATATCGACTATGTGATGAACCGTTCCGGTATCCGCCAGTGGAGCCTGACGCGATTGGCGAATTACGGTTTCGACGCTAATACAGGAATTTGGGCTGAATGTCCGGGATATAGCAGTGTAGTAATCAATGATTATGCCAATTTCGTGAATTTGTTTGATGCGAATCTGCAATACGATTTGGTGAAAGCAATGCCTGTATTGTCGAAAGCGGTAGCAGCCACTCCCCAGTATCTGTTTCCTAACCGTATGATTTGCGGATTTGGAGATACGCATCCCGGGTATTTGAATACGAACTTCTTTATCCGTATGATACAGAATGCACAAGCGAATGGGAAAAAAGAACAGGAAATCTATTTCACTGCTTTATTGAAATGCCTGAACCCGGATTTGGGAAATGATAAAACAGGAAAGAGGAATGTGCGTGTATCTGTCAATTCTTTCTTTGAAGATAAACCATTGACACTGAATCCTAAAGTGCAGCCGGGAAAAATCGAAGATTATGTTTCTCCTTTATTTTATGCTCCCAATGTGTCGTGGCTGGTACAGCGCAACGGTATGCATCCGCGCAACAGTTTGATGATTTCATTGAATGGCAGTGAAGGTAATCACATGCACTCTAACGGCATTTCGATGGAACTTTACGGAAAAGGATATGTACTGGGTCCGGATGCAGGTATCGGACTATCCCTGTATAGCGGGCTGGATTATGCGGAATATTATTCTCAATTTCCCAGTCATAATACGGTTTGTGTGGATGGAATATCAAGCTATCCGGTGATGAAAAGCAACCATTCTTTTGATTTGCTTTCCTGTTTCCCTGCATCAGCGGAGCCGGGCAAAACATTTACGTCTGTTACTTACAGTAACCTTTCTTTCCGTGAACCGGAAAGTAGGGCGGATCAGACCCGCATGATGAGTATTGTCACTACCGGGACGGAAACAGGATATTATGTCGATGTATTCCGTAGTCGGAAAGAGAAAGGGGGGGATAAAATGCACGATTATTTTTATCACAATCTTGGGCAGACTTTGACATTGACGGCAGCAGATGGCAGCAACCTGAATCTCCGACCTACGGAAGAACTATCTTTTGCAGGTGCACATCTTTACGCTTATTCCTATTTATATGATAAGAAAGTGGCTGCAACCGATAAGGATGTCAAGGCAACTTTCACTATAGATATGAAAGATAAGGACGGTGATGCTATATACATGAATCTTTGGATGAAAGGAGAACCGGAACGTGAAGTCTTTACGGCCTTGGCGCCAATGACCGAAGGGTTGAGCCGTACACCGAATATGCCCTATAATATAAGGGAACAGCCAACGCTGACATTTGTTGCCCGCCAACATGGAGAAGCTTGGAATCGTCCTTTTGTTTCGATATACGAACCGAGTACGAAAAAGGAGCCGTCCGCTATTCAGTCCGTTTCTTACTTTGATGCGGAGGGGACAGGTTTGGAAGACTTTGCCGGAATCTGTGTGAAAAGCAAAAACGGACGTATAGATCATATTTTCTCTCTATCCGATGCCGCACAAACCGCTGCTTATCAGGGAATGAAAGTGAAAGCGGATTATGCTGTTATCAGCAATGAATATACAGGAAAACGGACGTTGTTTTTAGGGAATGGGACCCTATTGGTTACGCCCGGGATAATGATTCAGACCGATAATGCCGCCAATGTACTGCTCGAAAAGAAAGAGGGGGAATGGTATATTATTTCTTCTGCCCCCTGTACGGTTGTTATCGGTGATAAGAAAATCAAATCAGATGCTGTACCGGAGCCTATGTTGTTGCGTATCTGATGTTTTAAATAGTAGTACTACAAAAAGATGGACATGAAAAATCGAATATGTTTGTTTATCGTACTAATGGGATTATTGTATCCGAGTTATGTTACCTCGCAAGAATCCCCATATGTATTCCGTCAGATTGGAGTTGCCGAAGGATTACCGGATAACTATGTAAAGAGTGTTTTTCCCATTCCGGACGGACGTATCGGTGTACGAAGTACTGTGCTGTTAAGCCTGTATGACGGTGCACACTATTCAAATTTCCCTTTCAATGTTCATGGCGAATATTCGATAGCATATAATCATATCATTCCCGAACAGTATATCGATGCTGATAAACGTTTGTGGATGAAAGAACGCAAGAGTCTGCGTGTCTTCGATTTGGTTACCGAACAGTATATCTATAACGTAGATTCTTTATTCCGACAATTCGGTTTAAAGGATAAGGTGTCGGACCTGATTATTGATTCAGAGAAACGCTGCTGGTTTCTGACACCGGGTTCCGCTGTCTATATGTACGATGCGGAGACAAAATCAATCGAGCAGGTTTGCAGGAATGATGAGTTTATGGGATACTATGGAGGATTGATCAGGGTGGAAAGTCATGGGAAATACAGTTGGATGGTTCATCAGAAAGGATTTATCCGCTGCTACGATTTGGAAAAGAAACGTTTTGTACAACAACTTGATTTCCTGAAAGGTCAACTGAAACCGGATGACCGTGTGGTTCTGAAGATACTCGATAATGGTGACTTTTGGCTGATGTGGGATCGTGGAGTAGGCTATTATGATGTTTATAATAAAAAATGGAATCAAATTTCAGGTATCCGACTCGGACACTATTCCTGGTTTACTTCTATGGATATTGATAAAGGTGGAAATGCATGGGTAGGAACTGTTGTCGATGGATTCTATGTCATTGATATGCACAATTTTTCCGTAACCCAAATACTAAACATTCCTTTATTATCAGGCAACACAGTGCGTAACGGTATTCAGAGTATCTATTGTGACCGGGAAAACAATTCTGTTTGGATAGGACTCTACAATCAGGGAATGTGCTATTATCATCCTTGCATGAATAAAATAGTGCTGTACAATAAAAAGATGGTAAATGGTGACTGGAAAGGAGAGGAAATACGTTGTATGCTCGAAACGTCTAAAGGAGAAATCCTGATGGGTACTACACAAGGTGTCTATCGTTATGAACCGGAGACTAAAAGAATGTATAGATTCTATCATGAATTCAGTCAGAAGAATTGCCGTGTACTCTATGAAGACAGCAAAAAGCGTATTTGGGTCGGAACATTCCACGATGGACTCTATTGTATAGATCATGGAAAGGTACGATCTTACGATTATCCCGATACGGATTATCAGAATGAGCTGGATTTCAGTAATATCCGTATTATGGTCGAAGATTCTTCCGGTCGATTGTGGGTAAGTATATATGGGGGGGTAGGATTATTTAATCAGGAGAACGGACAAATAAACTTACTGTCCGAACAGTTCCCCGAACTCAAAAAATACAAAGTAGCCAATGCGTTGGCCATAGATAACCAATCCCGATTGATCGTAGGCAGTGATAATGGACTTTACATTTACGATCCTGCAACGAATAAAATATGGATACCGGAGCAAGACGGTCAGGCTAATTCAATCTTCAATCAGGGAAGTATCAAGTATAACCAAATATTCAAAGACCATGAGGGAACTTTATGGTTTGCCACTCAATATGGCTTGAGCGTCTTGACTTACAATGGGCAAAGCTATACATTAGGGAAAGAAGATGGTTTGTCCCAAGCCATCCTGAACGTAGTAGAAGATAAGAACCATGATATCTGGATATCGACAGTCACTTCTATTTATAAGATAAAAGTAGACAGAAGAGCTGATAAATACGGCTTTCATGTAATCAGCTGTCTGTCGGAAGATGGAATCCGTCAGGATGATTTATTTAGTTTCCCTTCGTTAATGACTAGGGATAATCAGCTTTTTCTGGGATTGATGAACGGATTTATCGCTTTCTCACCGGGAAATATGATAGATAATCAGTGTATCAATCGTCCTCTGTTTACCTCATTCCGCTTGTTTAATGTTCCGGTTGTTTCGGGTGAATCATATAATGGGCGTGTCTTATTTGACAAAGCATTGAGTTATTCGGATGAAGTGCGGTTGAAATATGATGAGAACTACATCACACTTGAATTCTCCGGACTGAACTTCCCCAATCCTTCCCAAACCTCTTTCCGTTACCGGCTGGAAGGATTTGACAAGGAATGGACGGAAACCCTTTTTGAGAATGGACAAGGACGTGTTGTCTATAACAATCTTCCTTCGGGCGAATACGTTTTTCGTGTGTCCGCTGCCGGCAACGACCGTATATGGGGACCTGAGTCTGCATTCAAAATCGTCATTCAGCCCCCGTTTTGGGATACATTGGTCGCTCGTGTTTTCTACGTAATTGTAGGTATTCTTTTTATCTTCGGGCTGATCTATGTAATAAACCACCGTAACCGGCAAAAGATGATTCGTATGCAGGAGGAAGAAGCGATGAAGCAGAAAGAAGAACTGGATCAGATGAAATTCCGCTTCTTCACAAATATAAGCCATGAACTCCGCACTCCGTTGACGTTGATTATTACGCCATTGGATATGATGATACGTCGATTGACAGACGATGCAATGAAAAAACAACTGAATACCATTTATAAGAATGCTCAAAACCTATTGTCATTAGTGAATCAGTTGCTCGATTTCCGCAAATTGGAAATGAAAGGAGAGAGGTTGCATCTGATGAACGGTGATATGGAGGAGTTTATTGTTTCTGCCTACAGCAACTTCATGCCAATGGCAGTAGAGAAGCATCTTAACTTTGTGTACCAATCGGAACATAGATCGATTTATATGTTCTTCGACCGGGATAAGGTACATAAGATTGTAAATAATCTATTGTCCAATGCCTTCAAATATACACCAGAAGGCGGGACGGTAGACTTACTGCTTGCAACAGAAGAAATAGAAGGAAGAAACTATGTGAGAATATCCGTATCCGACACCGGAATCGGAATATCTGAATCTGATCTTCCTTATATCTTTGACCGTTTTTATCAAGTAGGAAATGAAGGGGACGAAAAAATAGGCAGTGGCATCGGACTTCATTTAGTTAGGGAATATGTAAATATACATGGCGGTCGCATTAAAGTGGACAGTCAGATAGATCGCGGATCGGTATTCACCGTTTGGCTGCCGATGGATCTAAAACCGGAACCGGATGAACTGTCGGAAGAAATCAACGGAACGGATACAACGGATGTGGAAGAGAAAGAAACCGCTACATCCACAGTCGATGATAACCTGAAGAAACTGTTGTTAGTGGAGGATAATCAGGAATTTCGTACTTTCCTGAAAGAACAGTTGGAAGATTTCTATCAGATCGTTGAAGCAGCAGACGGTGAGGAAGGGGAGCGAAAAGCAATAGAGGAAAATCCGAACCTGATTATCAGCGACATTATGATGCCGAAAGTAGACGGTATCGAGCTTTGCCATCGAATCAAAACAAATGTGCAGACTTCCCATATACCGGTGATATTATTGACCGCCCGCACTGCCGATGATATCAAAATTAACGGCTATGAAGTAGGAGCGGACTCTTATATGTCGAAACCTTTCAATTTTGATATGCTCATGGTACGCATTGAAAAGCTGATAGAGCAACAGGAAAAGAGAAAGCAGGAATTCCGTAAAAACATAGAAGTAAATCCGAGTGCCATCACGATCACTTCGGTGGACGAACAGCTCATACAGAAGTGTTTGGAATACATAGAAAAGAACATGGACAATCCGGAATATGGTGTAGAAGAATTGAGTAGGGATTTGGGTATGGTACGTATGAGCCTTTACCGTAAGTTACAATCCATCACCGGACATACGCCCACCGACTTTATCCGCAGCATCCGTTTGAAACGGGCGGCACAGTTATTACAAGGAAGCCAGTTGCCGATTGTTGAAATAGCGAATCGGGTAGGGTTCAGTTCACCCAGCTATTTCTCGAAGTGTTTTAGGGAAATGTTCGGGATGCTCCCCAGACAATATGTGGAGGAAGCGGGAAAGTTTGTAAAATAACACGCTTGTTACGATAGTTTTGTTATCTGTTACTTATGTGTCATTTGCTTTTGTCGTTTATCCGTACTTTTGCATCATCATTAAACGGGTAAATTTAATGCCATGGATAAACAGCAAGCTACATTTGACGACTTCTTCTCTGAATGCTACCTTAAATATAAGGGGTATATCAAGAACTACATCGCTATCCGGATTTGCCATCCGCATGAAGCGGAAGATCTGGTACAGGATGTTTTTGTCCGCTTATGGGAATACAGGGGATTTGTTAACAAGGATACAGTCTGGTCTTTGCTCTTTACTATCGCCCGCAATATTGTAACTGATAAAATCCGTCGTTATTATAAACAGGAAGATTTCGTCGCCTATATATATAATAAGATGGAAGACACCGGGCGGAATACCACAGAAGATACCGTTCATTATCGTGAATTAAAGAAGATGCATGACAAAGTGATGGAAGCTCTTCCTGTCAAACGCCGTCAGATCTATGAACTTAGTTTCAAGCATGACCTGTCTTGTTCTGTCATTGCAGGGAAGTTGTCCTTATCCCCCCGTACAGTAGAATGTCAATTATTGCTGGCTCGCAAAACGGTTCGTACTTATTTGAAAAATGAATTTTCCAGAGTCGGTTAAATACCTGATTCGGAAAAACAGATATTAACTTTAACAATATTAATAGTATTATGGAAATTAAATCCAAATTCTTGTGTTCAAAAGGGGTCGCATTGGCTTTCGCCATGCTGCTGGGTGGTTCGCCCGGTGTATTGCTTTATGCAAATGATTCTGTAGAAGAGAGTTTGATGGTTGCTCAGACAGATCGTACCATCAAAGGACTTGTGACAGATGCGAATGGCGAACCATTGATTGGTTGTAATGTTGTGGTCGTAGGAAGCAATGCAGGAGTGATTACCGATATTGACGGTCGGTTCACACTGAATATTCCTGCTGATGCCAAACAAATTAAAATTAGTTATATCGGATATGTAGAGCAGGTCGTCAATCTTCATGATCGCTCTGATTTTAAAGTGGTACTAAAGGAAGATAATAATGCATTGGATGAAGTTGTGGTGGTGGGATATGGTACACAGAAAAAAGCGACGCTGACAGGGGCGGTAGAACAGGTAAGCAGTAAGGTGCTGGAAAGCCGTGCCATTACCAATGTGGGTGCTGCTTTGCAAGGAGCTACTCCGGGTTTGGTAGTCACTCGTTCTTCTTCACGTCCGGGTAATGAAGGATTGAACTTCCAGATTCGTGGAGCAACCTCTGTCAATGGTGGAAGTCCGTTGATTATTATTGATGGTGTGCCCGCTTTAAATGCCAGTGCTTTTCAAAATTTGAACTCGGACGACGTGGAAAGTATCAGTGTTCTGAAAGACGGTTCGGCTTCTATTTATGGTGCGAAAGCCGCTAATGGGGTAATTTTGGTGACTACCAAAAAAGGAAAGGGAAAAACAACGGTTGATTATAATTTCAATATGCGTTTTACCACCAATGGCATCATGGCGTTCTCTCCTAGTATGCAGGAATATGCCACCATGTGGATTGAAGCCAACAAAGAACAGAAAATTAAAAACTGGTGGAACTGGAGTTCGGAAGAAAATATGCTGATGATGCAACAGGGAATTGAGGGCATCTATCATACCAATGTGAAGGACTGGGGATATGACATTTTTATTGGCAATGCCAATCGTTTGGAGGAGATGTTTGCCCGTCGCTATTCTTATCAGCACAATTTGAGTCTGTCTGGTGCTACAGAAAAAACAGATTATCGTATTTCTTTGGCATACGCTGACAATCAGGCTAACTTGGCGACTGCTTACGATGGTCAGAAACAGTTGAACTTGCGTTTGAATTACGGGATTAAACTGACAGACTGGTTCAAACTGGAGACTTCGGCAAGTATGATTAAAACCAATACGGAGATGCCTTCTGCCGGAATTGACAAAACTATGTACGGAAACGAGCCACCTTTCTTTCCGGCAAAGAACCCCTATGGCCAGTGGTATGCGAATTTTGGTGGAGTGGGAGACCGCCAGCCGGTAGCTGCAACCACAGATGGTGGACGTGACGAGCGAATGAGTCTGATTTCCCGCGTGGATGTGAAGGCATTGGTGGATATATGGAAAGGCATCAGTTTTGAAGGAATGGCTTCTTTCCAAAATGAAGAATATCGTCGCGACCGTTATGTGAATGAAGTTCAGAACATACGATTGGTATGGTAATCCGGCTACGAAATTAGTGGACAATACTCAACAATCTTTGATTTATCCGACAGACGTTTTGAATCTGAAGAATATTCACAATCCCGCTTATCTGATGCAAGCCAACAACAGGCAATACCAATATTATTCTGCCTTATTGAAATATAGGCGTACGTTTGCGCAAGTGCACAATGTGGAAGCGATGTTGGGCATCAATGCGGAAAAGTGGATGTCTAAGAATATGACTACTGCCCGCGAGAAAATGGAGAATGCAGGCGTGTATGATTTGAATCTGGCTTATGGCGCTCAAGGTAATGCCGGTGGAAAGTCTCAGAACGGTTCTTACTCTTACATCATGCGATTGAACTACAACTATGCAGAGAAATATCTGGTTGAGTTTATCGGACGTAGGGATGGTAATTCTAAATTTGCGAAAGGGTATAAATTTAAAAACTTCGTATCCGCATCTGCCGGTTGGGTGTTCACAGAAGAACAATTTCTACAACCGATTACTCCAGTTGTCAATTTCGGTAAACTTCGTTTCAGCTATGGTAATTCGGGGAATGATGCCGGACTGGGTGATTTCGATTATGTAACTCTTGTTACGCAAGGTACAACCGCTTTCGGTTCCACAAGCCCTAATTTGCAGGTTAACTCAGGACTGGGTAATAATGGTCTGGTTAGTTTGGACCGTACTTGGGAGCGGGTAGAACAGAAGAACCTCGGTGTGGATTTGCATTTTTTTGATAGTCGTTTGACCACTTCTTTCGATTACTTCATCAAAGATAATATCGGTATGCTGTCAAATGTAACTTTCCCCGGGGTATTGGGTGGAACCTCACCGAAGGCCAACAGTGGGCATCTGAATGTGAAAGGATGGGAGTTTACGGTTGGATGGCGTGATGAGATTAAAGATTTCTCTTATTATGCCAATTTCAATATAGGTGATACCAAGAGCATGCTGAAAGAACTGGAAGGGGCGGATACATATGGCGCAGGAGTCAATAAAACCGTGAATGGATATCCGTTGAATTCTTTCTTCTTATATCGTACGGATGGATATTTTAAAGACCAGGCTGAGGTCGATCGTTATTATGCGCTTTATGGAGGAGGACAGAGTACTTCAATGGGATCCGTAGGAAAAGGCACGGATAACGAACTACGTCCCGGCGATACTAAGCGTCTTGATATGAACGGCGACTATAAGATTACCGATGTGGGCAGTTGGGACAGTGACTTGCAATTTATGGGCGATGCCAATCCGCATTTTGTGTACGGTATGACAGTGGGTGCTTCTTGGAAAGGTATTGATTTCAGTGCCATGTTCCAAGGTGTGGTCAAGCAATATATCATGCGTGATGACTGGATGGCATATCCATTCCGCACACTGTATACCAACCAGAACCCCACTTTCTTGGGGCAGACTTGGACGGAGGATAATCCGCACGCGAAATTCCCGCGTATGACGAATAGCACGCAGCGTGCCGCATGGAACTATCAGAACAATGATTTCATGCTTCAGAACAGTCGTTACATTCGTTTGAAAACATTGATTGTCGGTTATACATTGCCACAAATCTGGACTCGTAAAGTGAAATTGGAGAAAGTCCGTTTGTATTTTTCCGGTAACGACTTGTGGGAAGCTACCAGTATTCGTGACGGATTCGACCCGGAAATGGGGTCCGCTTCCAACACCAGCGGTTATCCGTTTGCTCGAACATGGTCGTTCGGACTTAATGTTACTTTATAATTCACGTTTTATTTAAACACATTTGAAATTATATGAAAAAATATACTTATATATTGGCTTGTGCTTGTATGTTGGGATTTTCTTCCTGTGCGGATTCTTTCCTTGATCTGGAACCGTTGGATGCAAAAACGGACCAAGTCTATTTCCTTGATCCGACTCATTTCAGGGAATATACGAACGGATTTTATTCTCAACTGTTCGGATGGCGTTCCGGATTGACAGGACACATGGATTTGCAATCCGATCTGATCACTAGCCGCAATGGTGAACAGTCCGATTTGGGATATGGTACATTGGTGGCAGGAGGTAATGACGGGCGTTGGGGACTCTACAACAGTATTCGTTCCAATAATATTCTTCTTCAGAAAGCCAAGGAATATCCGGGCGATGTAAAAGAAATCCAGGAGTATATCAGTGCTGCTCATTTTTTCCGTGCTTACAATTATTTTTCTTTGTTGCAAGCTTTTGGAGGTGTGCCTATTGTTGAAGTTCCGTTGGGTACCAGTTCTGCCGAGTTGCGTAATCCGCGTAATAGCCGTTATGAGGTAGTCGATTTTATTCTTTCCGATCTGAAAAAAGCAATAGAAGGTTTGCCTGTTGAACAGAATATAATTGATAGTGATAAAGGACATATCAGTCGTCAGGCAGCGAAGGCTTTTAAAGCACGCGTATTGCTTTACGAAGCTACCTGGAGAAAGTATAACGGTACGTCTACCGACTTTGAAGGTTCTGCCGGACCTGCACGCGACCAAGTGAATGAATTTCTTGAAGAAGCAGCAGCTTTGGCAAAAGAAGTGATGGATGACCCGGCGTTCAGGCTTTGGAACTATAACAGTGAGGCTGTAATGAACAATTTGAGCAGTCGTTATTTGTTTTGCATCGAGAGTGAAGACAGCAACCCGGGAAAGCACGGGCGCAATACGAATCAGGAGTTTATCATTTATTCCGTATTCGATCGGACGGTAAATGCCGGTGCTATCGAGTTGAATAAGAATATTATTCCTTATTTGTATCCCACACGGAAGTTTATCGATATGTTCCTTTGTCAGAACGGATTGCCCATTTCAGGGAATGAACAGTTTGAAGGCTATCATGCCGTTGGTGATGAGTTTAAGAACCGCGACTATCGTATGAATGCATATATAGGAGCGCCAACGGGTGTTGCCAAACTGTCCGGAACTATCGGATTCAACGGTTACGGTGTTCAGAAGTTTGCGTGTCCCGGAGCAAAAGATCAAGAGGAGTCTCCTAATTATCCAGTGCTTAGACTGGCGGAAGTTTATCTGATCTACGCAGAAGCGTTGTATGAACGTCATGGCTCCATTGATGATGAAGCTTTGAATGCTTCAATCAACAAGCTACGTTCGCGCGCCGGTATTGCTGCTTTGACAAACAAACTGGTAGAGGATAACCAATTGGATATGTTGGATGAGATACGTCGTGAACGTGCGGTGGAATTGTTCCTCGAGGGTTTCCGTTATGACGACTTGAAGCGTTGGGGGATTTTGGAACAAACACTCAACCAATCTCGTTTGGGAATGGTAGTAGGACAGGCAGGTTATCTCACTCCGTATAAGAATGCGGCAGGGGCAGTCATTACCGCTAATTATGATACCGATTCTTATCGTTTCGGTGAAGAGGAAGTTCAGACTGGAGATGGCGAATTGTCTTGCGTATGTATTACGCCCAAATCCAACTGTCAGGTTCGTAAGGCGCATTATCTCTATCCCATTCCGCAAGATCAAATTAACCTGAACGGGAATCTGAAACAGAATCCGGGATATTGATCACACGAATAATATAGTATAAAATAGTAAACAATATATGAGAAAGTTATTGAAAAACATAGGAGGGATGCTTGTATTGGCGGCAATGGGTATATTGTTTGCCCGTTGTGAGCAAGATCCGCAACTGAAAAAGTACGTCTATCCCATGCCGGAGGTGACCGGGATGACACCGAATATCGGATATGTCACTTCGCAAGTAGTGATTACGGGACAAAATTTCGGAAACGAAGCGAAAGCAGTGAAAATATTCTTCGGAGGAATTCAAGCTACCGATGTTGAGATGTGCAAGAACAATCGCATTGCAGTGAAAGTCCCCGTAAATGCATTGAGTGGCGATGTCACTTTGCAGGTATGGACGAACGAGGTCGGTGTGATAGGCCGATACGAAGTGTTGCCTACCCCTTATATCAGTGCGGCACAGTCCGATAATGCTTCTGGTGCGGGCATTGCTGAACCGGGAGATAAGATTACCATTACCGGTGAAAACTTTGGAAATGATAAGTCCGTTATTTCCATTCGTTTCAATGAAACGTTGGCTCCGGACTTTGAGTTGATAGACGACAAGACAATTACGGTGATTGCCCCCGAAGGATATGATACCGGAAATGTAGTAGTGAATATTCGCGGCTATGAGATTAAGAGTAGCGTCATGTTCAATCCGAATTCGAAAGGTGACGTCACGGTGGCTTATCTGAAAAATTACAAACAGCCGTTCACCGGTTCCGGAACGGGTGAGTGGACTGATCCTGACGTATGGAATCAAAGTGTGAAGAATCCTACCGGATGTTTACAGACGCAAAAAGGGGTGACATTCTTGTGTTTCCAAAATGGCTGGGGAAAGAGTAAGCTGGCTAATGCCAAGATATGGCAGGCTACGACTCTGCGTGCCGGAACATATCGGATGGAAGTCACTTACGCGGGCACTTATATACCGAATAGTGATGGAAACGGTGTAGCTGCCGTTATTGTAAAGGGTACGGATGCTGCAAGTATTCCCGATGTGGATAAGGTTTCTGCAATCACTCCCGAAAATGGTGTTTATACTACGTTTGGTGATTGGGGGAAAGATGAAGCAACCGGTACATTGAAGACATCTGCCTTTACGTTGAATGAGGCTACGGATGTGGTGATTGGCTTTGTTACTACAATACACTCAAACAATACGTATTTCAAAGTGACGGAAGTGAAGTTGATTCTTGAATAATGCAAGTAACAATGTATAAAATGAAAACAGATATGAAAAAAATATATAACTATTTGTTGCCGATTTTGCTCTCATTGTGTGTAGTTTCCTGCGATAACGATGATGAAGAGGTGGTTTACATGAACCAGCAGGAGCCGGTGGTAACAGTGACCGAGATTTCTCCGGCGAGCGGATACGTGGATACGGAGTTCACTGTTACGGGTACTAACTTTGGTGTGGTGATGGATGATGTAGAAGTGTATTTGGGAAGCACTAGACTCGAACTTATCGCTTGCGAAGACCAATTGCTTACGGTGCGTGTGCCCGATGGGGCTTCGGCAGGGAAACTTTCTGTTGTGGTGTATGGACAGCGGGTGGATACGCAGTTGCAATATGACGTGCTGGGAGTGCCAGGGGTGACTGCAATCTCTCCGGTCTATGGCTTTGCCGGTGATGTAATTACTTTTACCGGTCATGATTTGGGAGTATCTTCTGCTTATTATCAGGTATTGTTTGCCGGAAAGACAGAAGCCGCTTTGTTGGCGGACGAACCCACTCATGAAGGATTTTCCGTGAAAGTGCCCGAAGGTGCGCAGAGTGGTGCTATTGCATTGACCATTATAGAAAAGCCGGTGAACGTGCCGGTTCAGTTCACAGTGCTTCAGCATGCCACACTTGACAGACTGTCTGCCACACAGGGATTTGCCGGCAGTGAAGTTACCATTCATGGTACTCACTTGAATCCGGAACTTTTGGCTGATGCGGATCTTTCTGGAGTGAAAGTCTTGTTTAAGTAGGGAAAAAATGAACCGGTGGAAGCCGAATGGGTAGGTGAACCGACTAATGAAGCGGTGACAGTGAAAGTTCCTGCTACGTTGTCTGCCGGTACGTATCAAATAGCTGTCAGTACTTCTTTTGAAACTATTGAAAAGACATTGGACTATACCGTATTGCCCATGCCGGAAGTGACCGGGCTTTCTGTGGCAGCCGGATATATCAATGCCGAAGTCATTATTTCCGGTAAAAACTTTGGTGATAAAGCAGAAGATATTCAAGTGAAGTTCGGTGAGACGGCTTGTGAAGCAGTGACCTTGAACAAAGACGGTCATATCGTGGTGAATGTACCGAAAGGCATTCCGACAGGTGAGAATGCAATCACCTTGACCGTTTTGGGAATGACGATTGACATGAGCGGACATGGAACATTCGAGGTATGGGAAACTCCGGAAATCACCGGTGTAGAGACTCCTTATGTATATCCATATGGGACATTAGTGAAAGCTGGCGAAGAGATTACATTCATCGGACATGGTTTTGGCACGAACAAGGATGCTGTGACGGTTACTTTCGATGGGGTGACTGCGCCGGTTGAGGTAAACAGCGTTACTTCTATCGCCATAGCGGTCAATGTACCGGCTGGATTTACAGGCGGAAAAGTGACTATGTTGTTTGCCGGTATCGATGAACCGGTGTTGAGCGATGAGTTAGCACCGTTGCCTGCAGATGGAGATATCTCACGATATGCATTGCAGAACTACAAACAACCGTTTGATTATGTCAGAGAAGGTGGTAAAAATGGTGATGGATTCAGTAAAGGCGGAGAATGGGCCAAAGCTGTTGGATGGACGCTTGAGAACTCTAAATTGCAAGATAGAGAAGGTGGTTGCGCCGTTGATTTGGCATTCAGTAATAAAGGCGATACTAATGGCGGTACGGGCTTAGCTTTACAGACAGACTGGGGATTTGATAACCCGAAAAATAACGGTAAGATTTATCAGAAAACCACATTGCAGCGAGGACGTTATAGATTGACGGCTCATGTTTACGAATATGGGAATGGCAAACGTTTTACGGGGTATATTGCTGTTTGTGCCGGTGACAAGATGCTTGATACGGACGATGTACCTGCTCAAAGCTTGGCTCATGCTTCTATCACCGCTACAGGCGATGTGGTTACAGAATTCTCTATAAATGAAAAGGTAGAGGTTGTGATTGGCTTTGTTGCTACTATTGTGGACAAACAAGGGCGTGCGAAGATTAATGAGTTTAAACTGGAAATGATAGAATAATAATTTAGATAAATGGGTGCACCGTACGCCGTGCGGTGCACTTCTTAAACAAAGAACATTATGAAAAAACTATATTACATAGCAGCAGCCTTTGCATTTGTTTCTTTGGCTGCATGTGGCGATGGCGTGGACTTGCCTTCTCCCGGTGTAGAAACTGATTTGAATAAAATACCTCTTCCGGATAATGAATTGAATTTGGTGCAGGTGGAACTGAAGGCAAATACGGAGCCTATGATGCATCCGGGATTTCATACGAAGGAAGATTTCGAACGCATCCGTGAAAAGTTGGCTAATGGAGAGGAACCTTGGGCATCTGCCTATCAACTACTTGAGGAAAGTAATTTTGCACAAAAGAATACGGATACTTATCCGGTCGAAATGATTAAACGTGGCGTATCCGGTGACGAGAATTACATCAATGCCGCCAGAGGTGCTTCTATTATCTATCAGCAAGCACTGCGATGGAAGATTGAAGGCGATGAGGACTATGCAAAGAAAGCAGTGGAAAATATGAATAAATGGGTACAGACATGTGTCGGTGTGACTGGCAATAGTAATCTTTCTTTGGCAGCCGGACTTTATGGCTATGAGTTTGCCATTGCCGGTGAGGTATTGAGAGATTACGACGGATGGAAACCGGAAGAGTTCCGTGCCTTTCAGGATTGGTTGATAAAGGTTTTTATTCCTGCCAATCGTGACTTCTTGAAGCGTCACCATGATACTAACCCTTTGCATTATTGGGCAAACTGGTGTCTGTGTAATATTGCTGCAGAAATGGCTATTGGTATTGTGACGGATAATCGTGAAATTTATAATGAAGGTATTGAACACTTACAGTCCGGAAATACAAACGGTCGTCTTCGCCGTGCCATCTATCACGACTATGCACCGCAATACAACTTTGCACAATGGCAGGAAAGCGGACGTGACCAAGGACACACACTGATGTGTGTCGGTCTGATGGGGGTTATCTGCCAGCTGGCATGGAGTCAGGGTGACGACTTTTTCGCTTACGATGACAACCTTTTCTTGAGGGCCTGCGAGTATGCCGCATGTTGCAACTATACTGAGGATGAAGTGCCTTTCACCACCTATATTTGGCAGAAACAGAGCCCTTGGGGATATCCTGTACCTGAAGAACAACCGGTTCTAGGTGGTGGTAAATGGATTAAACGTGCCATCTGGGCATTGCCATATTATCATTATAAAGGTGTAAAAGGTGTGCAGGATGACTTGTTGAAATATACCAAAGTGGCTACAGAATATGTAGGCATCGAAGGTGGCGGTGGTTATTACGACGCTAACTCCGGCGGCTATGATGTGTTGGGACTTGGCACATTGATGTTCGCAAGATAAAGGGATCGTTGAGTAAAAAGGAGGACTTGTTCGAATTATACTGATAAGAGACAATGGAAGTAGATAAAAAAAAGTAGGTATGAATAAATTAAAAAGAATGGCATTGATTTCTCTTTCTGCACTTTTCGGATGGAGTTTTGTGCAGGCGGAAATCATTATCTATCCGGTGCCACAAGGCATCTACTATGCCCGTCACAATGACGACTACACAGTAAAGGTACGTCAAGTGGGTGAAAAAGATTGGGTAGACCTTTATGAGTATAACGTAAAGGTGGATATGGATACCCAATCGGATGCAACCATGGTACAGTTTGATTTCTCCGGTAAAGTGGAAGTGCTGGTGCAAAAGAACAACGGAAAAATCCGTTCGGCAGTGGTGCGTCCGCTATCCAAAGGTATTCAGCCGGAGATAGACGGAAACTTTCTGTTGTTTACATTGGATAAACCGCAAAAGCTCTCTATAGAATTCAACGGGGACCGGTTGAATAATCTGCATGTGTTTGCCAATCCGATCATCAGAAATGTACCGGATAAGAATGATCCGAATGTGATGTATTTTGAGTCCGGTATACACGAACCTACTGATGTGGCAGGCAAATGCTTCCGTATTCCTTCCAACACGACTGTCTATCTGGAAGGTGGAGCGGTGCTGAAGGGTTGTCTGACTTGCGACAGTGTGGAGAATGTAAAGATTCTCGGACATGGCATGCTGCTTGAACCGCAGCAGGGAATATCGGTGGCTTACTCCAAGGATGTACTGATTGATGGAATTACTGTCGTCAACTCCCGTCACTACACTGTCTCCGGTGGTCAATCGCAAGGAATCACTATCAAAAACCTGAAATCATTCAGCTATCAAGGATGGAGTGACGGATTGGATTTTATGTCCTGTTCGGATGTGACGATTGATGATGTATTTCTTCGTAATTCAGACGATTGTATAGCCCTTTATACACATCGGTGGAATTATTATGGAGATTCTCGTAATATCCGCGTACTTAATTCTACACTGTGGGCGGACATTGCGCACCCTATCAACATAGGTACGCATGGCAATACGAAAACCGGGGATGAAGTTCTGGAAGACATACTATTCAAGAATATCGATATATTGGAACATGATGAGGACGATCGGGATTATCAAGGCTGCATGACTATCAACGTAGGAGATCACAACCTCGCACAAAACATCACTTTTGAAGATATCCGTGTGGAACATATCCAAGAAGGGCAGTTGTTCCATCTTCGTGTGATGTATAACCCCAAATATAACACAGGTCCCGGCAGGGGTGTCAAGAATATAACGTTCCGTAATATTTCATGTACCGGGAAATATATCAATCCTTCATTGATGAAAGGGTATGATAAGAATAGGAAAGTTGAGAATATCCTGTTTGAGAACATTGTGTTGAACGGCAAGCGGATCACCTCTTTGGAAGAATTGAATATAGATAAAAAAGATTTTGTAGAGGAGATACGGATAAGGTAGCTAACAACTATTCCTTTCTTGTTCGCATATAATTAGGAAAGATGAATAAACATGAAGGTAAATAGAATGAGGAAAAGAATTCTGTTTTTGTTGTTGATAATACCGGTGCTGATGAAAGCACAAGATGTGATGACAGAAACCCGTCAAGAGTTGACTTCTCCCGATGGATCTTATCGCTTTACCTTCTATCAGCGTGCAGTGGGAAAGGATAATGCACCAATGTATTATACCCTGACTTACAAGAACCGTCCGGTGATTGAAGAAAGTAGGTTGGGAGTTCTGATTGAGAATCAACTGTTTGAGTCAGCATTGGGGATTCCGAATGATACTTGTCATTTTTGGTGTGAGAACCTGAAGCTGACGGGGACAGAGCATCGGAAAGCGGATGAGACATGGAAACCCGTATATGGCGAACGCGCAAAGGTCCGTGACTGCTATCATGAGATGACTTTGAAATTCAAGAAGGGAGAAGGGAATGGCAACCAGAATGGTGGCTACGATAAGCGTAAGAATTACTTTATGAACATTATCGTTCGTGCCTATAATGAAGGAGTTGCTTTCCGCTATCATTTTCCGGAAACGACAAACGGACTTTTCTTGCATATCATCGGTGAGCAGACTAGCTTCACAATGCCTGAAGGAACGATGGCATATTACGAGCGTTGGGCACAAGGACCTTGCGTACTTCGTCCGTTGGCAGGATGGGGCAAAGAGGAGAGTGAACGTCCTTTGACTTTGAAGCTACCTGATGGATTATCGGTAGCTTTGTTGGAGGCGGAAATGGTGGATTATGCCCGTGGCAAGTTCCGTTTATCGGCAGATAAACCTTCCACTTTGGAGACAAGTCTGTATAGTAGCGTCGATGTTATTTCTCCTTACAGTACTCCGTGGCGTGTTATTATGGTTGGAGAACGTCCGGTCGATCTGATTAATAATAATGATATCGTCTTGAATCTGAATCCGGCTTGCAAACTGTCCGATACTTCTTGGATTAAACCGGGAAAAGTATTTCGTTCGGGAGATCTGAAACAGGAACGAGTCAAAGTTGCCATTGACTTTGCAGCAGAGCGTGGTATTCAGTATGTGCATTTGGATGCCGGCTGGTACGGGCCGGAAATGAAGATGAGTTCGGACGCTGCCACTGTCTCTCCTGATAAAAACCTTGCTATACCCGATTTGTGTAGATATGCCGAATCGAAAGGAATAGGACTCATGGTGTATGTCAATCAGCGTGCGTTGGTGCAACAGTTGGATACCTTGTTGCCTTTGTATAAGAAATGGGGGTTGAAAGGAATCAAGTTCGGTTTTGTGCAGATTGGCAATCAACATTGGAGCACTTGGTTGCATGAGGCTGTCCGTAAATGCGGGGCATACGGTCTGATGGTAGATATTCATGACGAATATCGTCCGACAGGTTTCAGCCGCACTTATCCTAACCTGATGACGCAAGAGGGTATTCGTGGTAATGAAGAAATGCCGGATGCCACACACAATACGACCCTTCCTTTCACCCGCTATCTGGCAGGTGCAGGAGATTATACGCTTTGTTATTTCAATAGCCGGGTGAAGAATACGAAAGCACATCAGTTGGCAATGGCAGCAGTGTATTACAGTCCTTTGCAATTTATGTTCTGGTATGACAGACCCGAATTTTATCAGGGAGAAGAAGAACTGGATTTTTGGAAAGCGATTCCGAGTGCATGGGATGACAGTAGAGCATTGGATGGAGAAATTGGTGAATATATCATTCAGGCACGTCGTTCGGGGAATGACTGGTTTGTAGGAGCAATGACAAATACGGAAGCCCGTACGATGATATTGACTACGGATTTTCTGGAACCGGGTAAGAAGTACATGCTTCATCTGTACGAAGATGATGACAAGCTGAATACACGAACGAAAGTACGCAGTACTCATAAGAAGATAAAAGCCGGAGATAAACTTATTTTAAAGTTGAAAGTAAGTGGCGGGGCTGCATTGCATTTTGTTCCACTGGAAAAATGAAATGGCTGATTACTGATAAATGCAATTATAAGAAACAGTATGAATCACTATTTTTTTCATGTGTTGTTATCTCTGTTCGTGCAGACCAACCGAGTTGCAGCCAATCCTCTCCCTATTGATTTCGTCAATTCCTCTTTCAACCTATCACCATCGTCCTGAAACTCTTTATTCATCGTATTTACAGAGCGGTGATAGGTTGTCGTTAACCTATCACCCGTATCTGTCACCTATCACCTTGTGTTATACTAAAGAATAACTGTGAGGAGAGTAGGTATTTATCTAATCTCCTTCGTATATATAAACAAACCGGTTGACAAATAAGATAAAGGTGAAAAGAACTTGTTTTCAGGAGTAACAAGTAAGTCTTCTATTAAGTATTGAATGAATTGATAGCTGAATATATGCGTAAAAAATTGTTTTTAGCAGGAATGATGGCTTGCTGTTCATTGGCAGGTGCACAAGATATTTCTCAAACTTGGGTGGCTGATAAAGGGAATGGAACCTATCGGAACCCGGTTCTTCATGCCGATTATTCGGATCCGGATGTCTGTGCGGACGGAGATGATTTCTATATGACGGCATCCAGTTTTAATTGTATTCCGGGGATTCCTATTCTTCATTCCAACGATTTGGTGAACTGGTCGCTGGTGAATTATGCACTACCGGTGCAGGAGCCGAAAGAATTTTTCGATAAGGCACAGCACGGTAAGGGAGTATGGGCGCCTTCTATCCGTTTCCATAACGGGGAATTTTATATCTACTGGGGTGATCCGGATTACGGAATCTACATGATAAAGACAAAAGACCCGAAAGGAAAATGGAGCAAGCCGGTATTGGTAAAGGCCGGAAAAGGAATGATTGACTCGACACCGCTTTGGGATGAAGACGGTAAGGTGTATCTTGTATATGCATACGCTGCCAGTCGCAGTGGAGTAAATAGTATTGCCGCGATTTGCGAGTTGAATGTTGAAGGTACGGAAGCTGTTTCCGATCCGGTGATGGTGTTTGACGGAAATGATGGCAAGAACCATACGATAGAAGGACCGAAGCTTTACAAACGCAACGGATACTACTACATTTTTGCTCCGGCAGGCGGGGTGGCTACCGGTTGGCAGCTGGTTCTTCGTTCAAAGAATATCTACGGTCCTTACGAATCGAAGATTGTCATGGTACAAGGAAAGACAACTATCAACGGTCCCCATCAGGGCGGTTGGGTAGATACGAATACGGGAGAATCCTGGTTCATTCATTTTCAGGATAAAGGAGCTTACGGGCGTGTGATTCATCTGAATCCGATGACTTGGGTAAATGATTGGCCCGTAATCGGAGTAGATAAAGATAAAGACGGTTGCGGTGAACCGGTAACAACCTATAAGAAGCCAAATGTCGGAAAAAGTTATCCGATAGCTACTCCGCCGGAGAGTGATGAGTTCAACACCCGGCATTTGGGACTACAGTGGCAATGGCATGCTAATAAAAAAGAGACTTACGTGTTCACTACCGACTTAGGATATATCCGTTTGTATGCAGGCAACCTTTCAAAAGAATTCGTGAACTTCTGGGAAGTGCCTAATCTGTTGATGCAGAAGTTTCCGGCTGAAGAGTTTACAGCTACTACCAAATTGACTTTTACTGCCAAACAGGATGGTGAACAGGCAGGACTGATCGTGATGGGATGGGATTACAGTTATCTTTCTATTCGTAAGGCGGGAGATAAATTCATTCTGCAACAGGCAATCTGTAAAGATGCGGAACAGCATACTCCCGAACAGATAAAAGAATTGGCAAACCTTCCGGTGGAACATCTGAAGATGCCGGGAGTAGCAGATAATGAATGGCAAACAGTTTACTTGCAAGTAAAGGTTCGTAAAGGAGCTGTTTGTACATTCGCTTATAGTCTGGACGGAAAGGAATATACGACAGTGGGAGAGTCTTTCACAGCCCGACAAGGCAAATGGATAGGAGCCAAAGTGGGAGTATTCTGCGTGACTCCGAATGAAGGTAATCGCGGATGGGCAGATATAGACTGGTTCCGGGTGACTAAATAAGTAGTGTATGACTAAGTAATGGATGAATGGCCAAGTAATCGACAAAGAGAAATAAAGAATAAGAATTAACACGAATATAGTAAACGAAGATGAAAAAGATGGTAATAGGTATGGCTGTGATGGTCGTTTTTTGTACGTGTACCCACAAGCCTTCCGGTACATTGGATGTGAATCAGGCATTGGATTACTGCGCGGAACAGACACTGCGTACACTTACGGAGTTGAAAACAGATTCCGGAATTAACTATACGATGATGCCGCGTAATATCATGGCTGACGAACATCACTGGAACTGCCGCAAGGCAACGAAAGAAGAGTGGTGTGCCGGTTTCTGGCCGGGGGTACTTTGGTATGATTACGAATATACACGGGATACACGTATTTTGGAAGAAGCCAAGAGATTCACGAGCTCATTGGAGTTTCTTTCTCAAATTCCCGCCTATGACCATGACTTGGGATTCCTCGTGTTTTGCAGTTATGGAAATGGGTATCGTTTGACAAAGAATCCGGCTTATAAGAAAGTGATTCTGGATACTGCCGATTCTTTGTCTACTCTGTTTAATCCGGTAGTGGGAACCATACTTTCATGGCCTCGTGAAGTGGAACCTCGCAACTGGCCCCACAACACAATCATGGATAATATGATTAACCTTGAAATGTTGTTCTGGGCGGCGAAGAATGGTGGCAATCCTTATTTGTATGATATGGCCGTTTCTCATGCCGACAAAACAATGAAATGTCATTTCCGCCCTGATTATACTTCTTACCATGTAGCAGTATATGATACCATTACAGGGAACCTGATAAAAGGGGTGACTCATCAGGGCTATGCCGACAGCACCATGTGGGCACGCGGACAAGCATGGGCAATCTATGGATACACAGTAGTCTATCGTGAAACGAAAGATCCTAAGTATCTTGATTTCGTGCAGAAGGTGACAGATGTTTATCTCGAACGTCTGCCCGAAGACAAAGTTCCTTATTGGGATTTCAGTGCCCCGGGAATACCGGATGCTCCCCGGGACGCCTCGGCTGCGGTAGTGGTGGCCTCTGCTTTACTCGAATTATCTACCTATCTTCCGAATGCTACGGGCAAACGTTACAGAGATGCTGCGGTGGAGATGCTGACGAATCTGAGTTCTGACAGTTATCAGAGTGGTAAAAGTAAACCGTCATTCCTGTTGCACAGTGTAGGACATTGGCCTGCTCATTCCGAGATAGATGCTTCTATTATTTATGCAGACTATTATTATATCGAAGCATTGTTGAGATTAAAACGTTTGCAGGAAGGACACGGAGTATTAGGATAGCAAGCTTTTCAGACACAAATAACGCGGATAACATAGATCTGATAAATGATAGATCCGTGTTTTCCGCGTCATCCGTATCCGAAGGATTCTCTTGCTTGTTATTTAGCGTAGGTTGCAGCCTTTGCTTTGGCGCGCTCGATACGTTTCACCGTATCCGGGTGTGACGAGAACATCTTCTGCAGATAAGAAGCCTGTGGAGCATCTTTTGACAGTTCGGACAGTTTAGTCAGTGAGTTAGCCATCGCATAGGGATCGATGCCATGCTTTACACAGAACTCTACACCGTAATCATCTGCTTCACTTTCCTGCTTCTGCGAATATTGCGCACCGGCAAGAGCTTCCGCCATGGCTCCCAGCTCAGAATCAGTCAGCTTGGCTACTTTATTGCTGGTGGCGCCTGCCGCATTCTTTACAGCTGAGCGGAGATAAGCATTCTTCATGGCATCTTTGGAGTCCGTGTGAATAACGTGACCGATTTCATGTCCTACCACAGCCATTACTTCTTCATCCGTCATAACATCCATCAGACCGGCACAGATACGTACACTGCCATCACCGCAGGCAAAGGCGTTTACGTCTACCACTTCGTATACACCGAAGTTAAGCTTCAGTCCGTCTACTTCTTTGATATGTCCGGTCAGCTTCTCCAGACGTTTGCCGTATTCGGAATCAGGTTTAGTTAAAGGATTATGAGCATCCATCCATTCCATATATTCCTTGCTCATGTTAACAATGTCCACATCGGATAAAGTAACGGCCGATACTACGTCTTTACCGGCTTGTAACACTTTTCCCAGATTAATCTTCTTGCCGAATTGTGCAGAAGCTGTCATTCCCATGCCCAACAATACGAAGGCAATCATAACAATTTTTCTTTTCATACTTTTCTATAGTTTGATATTTTTATGTGTCAACAGTTTTTTATCCGATTGCAAATTATTACTGCGAAAGTACGAAAAAAGTACTAAAGAATGATACCTTCCATCAATAAAAATAGAATCACTTCTTGTTGGGACCGTTTTATTTCTTGATAAAGTTGGCCGGATTCTATTTCACATTTCATTTTTATCTCTTATTTTTGTGGAAAATTAAAACATATTGCTTATGAAGACCGTAAAATTGATAACTTGTAATGATGCAATGAGAGCGCATATCCTTCAAGGAGCATTGGAGAATGAAGGCATTGAGTCTATTCTGCATAACGAGCATTTTTCTACTTTGTATAAAAGCTATGCGAGCAGCATTTCAGGGGTAGATATATTGGTGGCAGAGGAAGAGTATGATAAAGCTGTTCAAGTGTTGAGGGATAACGATAGCTGGCCGGAGGAGTTGACGCTTTGTCCGTACTGCGGTTCATCGGATATCCGGTTGATTTTGAGAAAAGGAAAGAGATGGCGTGCGATGGGAGCTGCTATCCTTTCGGCATTGGCGGTTGCTCCTCCGGGAGACAACCATTGGATCTACACCTGTAAACAGTGTCGTGAAAACTTTGAAATGCCGGTTTCTAAATTTGATCCTTCGGCAGTGGCAAAGGAATAATTATATCTAACTATATAACAACATAATGAAAAAGAAAAAACTTTTATTAATTGCTCTTCTTTTACTTCTGGTGGCTCCCTCTTTTGCTGCCAAAGTAGATACCTTATTAGTTGAAAGTGCTTCCATGGATAAGGAAGTGCAAGTGGTGGTGGTAGCGCCGGATGTTGCGTTGGGAAAGAAGGCGGTTGCTTGCCCCGTCATTTATTTGTTGCACGGTTACGGTGGGAACGCTAAAGCATGGATAGGTATTAAACCGAATCTTCCTCAAATTGCAGACGAGAAAGGAATCATATTCGTTTGTCCCGACGGAAAGAATAGTTGGTACTGGGATAGTCCGCTCAATCCGTTTTATCGTTATGAAACTTTTATTTCATCGGAATTGGTGAAGTATATCGACGAGCATTACAAGACGATTGCCGACAGGAAAGGACGTGCCATCACCGGATTGAGCATGGGTGGACACGGGGCCATGTGGAACGCTATCCGTCATAAAGATGTATTTGGTGCTGTGGGAACTACCAGTGGCGGGATGGACATTCGACCGTTTCCGCAGAACTGGGAGATGGCGAAGCAGTTGGGCGAATTTGCCGCTAACAAGAAGGTATGGGATGAACATACGGTCATCAACCAGATTGATAAAATAAAAAATGGGGATTTGGCAATGATCATCGACTGTGGTGAAGCGGACTTCTTCCTGAACGTGAACAAGGATTTACACAACCGTCTGTTGGCGCGAAAGATTGATCACGACTTTATCACTCGTCCGGGTGGGCATACAGGAAAGTACTGGAACAATTCCATTGATTATCAAATCCTGTTCTTTGATAAGTTTTTTCAGAAATAAACCGGAGAATACTTGACTTTGGCTTTTCAATGTCGTATCTTTGTACATAGAATCATAAAATAGATTGAGGTTAAACTACGATAGAAGGAGGAAGTGAAAGCTTTCTCCTTTTTTTGTTGCATGCTGCAGTGACGGAGGACCTTATTCCCGTTTGTAGCGGTAGTAAGCCGGTATATAAAGAAGTTTTAGTGACCGGGGGATGGTAAATCGCAGGCTTTATCAAGGTAAATCATACGCTCTGTTTGGTGTAAAGCGATGCTCTGTTTGGTATAAACCGACGCTTTGTTTGGAAGATACGGAATAAGGCCGCTGTTCTGTTAATAATGCGTAAATCTGCTCTTGACAAATATGAATCTATTCGATAGTGATTGAGATGTTGCGTAAGTTGGGATAATAAGTATCGAAACTCTTGCCTTGATAGAATGTCTGGCTCTTTATATGTGTTGGAATTCCTTTATCATCGAATTGATAGGTATAGTCGGTATATTCATCATCATTCCCTTCGGGGCTGGTATGTGCAGTGAGATGGCGGGGAGATTTGCCCAATAATCCGGCATAAACGGCTTCTATATGAAGAGTGACGGGGTGAGTATCCAACAAACCCAGGCAAGGTATGTAATATTCGTAATTCTCGTTTTCGTCCGGTTCGTAGTGGATAGTGTTGCTTATTCCGTTTAAAGATGAAGTGACGGACGTCAAATCTCCGTCATCGTAAGTGAACGTCGTGATAGAATATGGTTTGTTTTCAATCGTTTCATTTAGTTGAATCAAATAGTCTTCAGCGGAGTAGGAAAATAGATATTCACGCTTTTGGGAAGCGGTACTATACATACATCGGGTGGCGTAACCTTTGTCATTTAATATATAGGACAGGGTGATTCCTTCTGTTAGTACGTCCACTTTATGGTCGGAATAGGTAAGGCTTGCTTCATAATTGATTTCGCTTTCTAAGGCTTTCTGGTTGACACTGTGCTGTATCAGTTGCTGTCGGTCGAAAAGAAATGTCTCTGTTTTATATACAGGATATGAGTCATTTATGATGGTTTCATGGAAGACAATACTCCATCGGTTGTCTTCTATATGATGCTCATCATCAGGCTCTTCAGAACAACCCAGGAGTAAAGCTGTAATGAATAGAAAAAAGATTTTTTTCATTTCGCCTTATTGGATTCTTAGTCCGTTGCCGCCCGTATATCGTCGGCTTGCGGGACTTATTACATTTTTCTCTATCTTGAATTGTTCCTTTGCTTTATCTTCCGTATCTTCATTAGTGGTCGGCGGATAAGTACCGTCGATTACTCCGAGAGCTATTTTCAGTAGTCTTTCATTCGGGTCACCGAACGGCAGGAATTCACTGTAATTGGCAACTCCGTCAATCGTTGTTTCACTGACCTTAAAATTATTATTAGGTGCGATAGCCCCCCAATTGTCACGCGTGGAATTATAGACTGTACAGACTACGGGATTCACAGACCATAGAAATTCTTCATTGATAAATTGCTCTGTTGCTACGGTTTGCCCTTTGGTGGTACTACCAATGGCAATGACAGGATAAGAATCTTCCAAAAAAAGACTTCTGATTAACATTTCCGGCGCTCCCGCCGTTGTCCCGCTGGTGATTACAAATAGACCGGGTAGGTTTAGATTAACCCCTGTCTTTAGTACTTGGGGATCAAAGTTTATTGTTGTATTCTTATCCCTGTTCTTGTCATTGTATTCCAGATAAGCCATCGGTTTGTTTAATCGCTCGCCCGAAGTTAAGATGGTGCCTAATAGCTGAACGCAATCCAATGAACCGCCTGCATTGTATCGTAAGTCGAGTACGACATAGTCCTGCACACCTGCCGCTAAGAATTCCTGTGAGACTTTACGCAGTTCGTCATTGTATTTTTCCGGATCTGCTTTTGTCCCTGCCGTAAAGCTATTGTACATAATGTAACCGACTTTCTTGCCGTCATCCAGTGTTAATATCTTAGTTTGATGTACCGGATTATCTTCGACAATTCGTGCGGCGGGTAAATCCAGCGTCCTGTTATCCGGTACTACCTTATACTGATATGCTGTTTCTCCACCTTCTTCTCCCTCTTCCGGTTCGACAGGAACTTTTTTCCATACTCCCATCACTAAATCCCGGGCTTCTGTTCCTTGCAGCAGTTGCGTTTCATATCTCTTGCTGATATAGGAGGTGTCCACTTTCATAATCCAGTCGCCGCGCATCAGTCCGGCTTCTGCCGCCGGTGAACCGGGAATTACATAAGTAATCAATGCATTGTAGGCCGTATCAATATCTACGCTTCGGACAAGTGAATAGTCAAATCCGTAGGTAGGCAGCGGAGTTTCCATCACGGAATCCACAAACGAATAACTGTCGTTGGGGGATTTCACTTTCGACAAGAACGAGGCTGGATCCAGAAACAGATTCAAATCATTGTTGTCGGAGGGTAGATCTTGATACCACAGATAGTTCTGCTGCATGATGTCGTACATCCATGAATCCAATGCGATCTGATGGGCATACTCCGGCCAGCGGTCGACACCACAGGAGAAAAAGCCACTGATAAATGCGATGCTCAGGGCAGGCATGAGGATTATCTTTCTTACTTTCGTCATCATAATAAGCTTTTTACTGTGCAAATGTAGGAAATACTTTGTTTATCTACCACATTTATGGTATAAAAATGCCTCCAATATGTGGTTGGTTATTAGAGATTCTTGCTTTATCTTTGCAGTCTGGAAGATTTTAATAGGTATTCGCTTAGAACGTTATTAATAGGAAAATCATTATTTATGGATATAGCTGCATTATTATCAGGGGGCGTCGACAGTTCGGTTGTTGTACATCTCCTTTGTGAACAAGGATATAAGCCCACTCTTTTTTATATTAAGATAGGCATGGACGGAGCGGAATATATGGACTGTTCGGCAGAGGAAGATATGGAGTTGTCTACCGCTACGGCACGTAAGTACGGTCTCTCTTTGGAGGTAGTGGATTTGCATCGGGAGTATTGGGAGAATGTGGCAGCCTATGCCATTGATAAAATCCGGCAGGGATTGACGCCGAATCCGGATGTGATGTGCAATAAGCTTATCAAGTTCGGCTGCTTTGAACAGCGTGCCGGGAAAGATTTCGATTTTACGGCAACCGGTCATTATGCCACCACCTTGCAACGTAACGGTAAAACTTGGCTGGGCACAGCGAAAGATCCTGTGAAAGACCAAACGGACTTTCTCGCACAGATTGATTACCTGCAAGTTTCCAAACTCCTGTTTCCCATTGGAGGATTGATGAAACAGGAAGTGCGTGAGATTGCAAGTAAAGCCGGATTGCCGAGTGCCAGAAGAAAGGATAGTCAGGGCATCTGTTTTCTCGGAAAGATAAATTACAATGATTTCGTCCGTCGCTTTTTAGGAGAAAAGGAGGGGATGATTATAGAATGGGAAACCGGGAAGAAATTGGGTACGCATCGCGGCTATTGGTTTCATACGATCGGTCAGCGGAAAGGGCTTGGATTGAGCGGTGGCCCCTGGTTTGTAGTAAAGAAGGATATAGAAGAAAATATAATTTATGTGTCCCGTGGCTACGGTGTGGAAACACAGTACGGCAATGAGTTCCGGATGCATGATTTCCATTTCATTACTGATAATCCATGGAAAGGAGAGGAAAAGGAGATAGACATCACTTTCAAGATTCGTCACACGCCCGACTTTACCAAAGGAAAACTGATAAAGGAAGGAGAGAAGGAGTTCCGTATCTTGTCCTCCGAAAAGCTGCAAGGCATTGCTCCGGGACAGTTTGGAGTGATTTATGACGAAGATGCGAAAGTTTGTGTAGGAAGTGGAGAAATCGTCTGTTAAATAGGCGTATAGGATTGTCCTTATGGAGCAATGTCAGATATAGTATTCGGCTAAATCCACAATTCCTGCCCTCATGGCATATTTAGTAGCCTCATACATATTATTCACTCCCAACTTACGAAAGATATTCTTACGATGGCTGTTGATTGTATGGAAACTAAGTTTTTTCTCTGCAGCAATCTCTTTCGTTGTTTTCCCTAATGCGATCTCTTTTAGGATATTCTTCTCTGTTTGCGTCAGCAGATGATCATCCATGCCTGACGCTGCCAGCGGAGAAGAAGCTCCCGAAAGCAGCAAATTGCTCACATGACTGCAAATATACCGTTGTTTGCGGGTAGTGCATTGAATGGCAGTCATGATTTCTTCTTTTGAGTTATCTTTCATCACTACCCCGAAAGCCATGCTGCTGAATAGTACCTGACGGAGAAAGTGCAGACTCAGTTCATCGGAGAATAGGATCCAGTCGGCTTCTTTGAATCTTTCCTGCAAGATGAGCAATTCATCTACCCCGGTAAAATTGAACAGAGTATAGTCCAGGATAATCACTGCTTGCGGATACAGTCGTAGCTGCTGAATCAGTTCGGCCTTGTTGTCAGCCTCTAAAAGGAGGGATACCCCCTTTTGTTTACTCAACAGGAACATCATTCCCGCCTTACTGATATCCTGATTGTCTGCAATGATAAATTCTCTCATAAGCCATGTTGAATAAAAAGACTCCGCTGCAAATGTACGCATTTTGTGCGATTGGCAGCAGAGTAATGATAAGATTCTTAAGATTCGGATGACCAGGGACGCCTGATCCACCAGTAACGGATGAACAACACTCCTGTCAGGATGAGGGCAATAGATAATCCGGTATAGAAAACTGAAATGAATCTTTCGGGCAGAAGGTGGAAGCTGCGTATGGTGATTCCTAAAGAAATCATGAAGATCATTGTAATCCAGCTTTTCACATCGAAAAAGGAAAACGGGCAATTTCTGTGTTCTTTCTTTTGTTCGATTCGCCGGGTATGTTTATAATAGAGTCTTCTGAATATCAGAACGAAAAATAACAAGAAAACAACGATCGTTTCTCCTATCTTGAACATCCAATCCTGAGAGGTGTTTAACCAGGTTACAATTCCTATTCGCAGTATATTGGCACCGGCTATCATCCAGACGATACCGGCTGTGATAAGTAAGATGTCTCTGTTAACTCCGTATTTCATGGGCTTTTTATTATAATAAACGGTTTGACTGTCCGTTTTGTTTCAATGACTGTTTCATGCGGCAAAGATAAAAAATAAGATGTTTATTCGATGAAGAAAGTGGTGGAAACTGTGTTGCCTTCTCCGTCTACTGCTGTCAGGGAATGTTTACCGGGAGTAGGTTGCAGGGAAATTTTGTGGAAGTCCTGTGTCTGTGTCTGATAGGTGTCGTCGAGATGCCAGAAGAGGGTTGCATTGGGATTGCTGTGTGCCAGTTCGACAGTGATAAAGCCTTTGCTGCCATCCAGTTGCTTGGGTAACTTGATGTGGGCATTCATCGGGGGGTAGATGAACTGCATGGGTTGGAAAGAATCTTCTCCGCAGCCGGCTTTGAAAGGTGGCAGCGGTTTATATTCCGGATGGTGCTGTTTATAGAACCATTCCCATACGGGAGGCAGGGTAAACCATGATTTCTGAATGGTGGGTTCTGTATGGGTACAGTTCTCATAGATGCGATGGCTTTCGTTAGCGGATAGTGTGACGAGGTGGTGGTAAGGGCAAGCCTCTGTCCGTAATCCGGCGGGAAGGATCGGTACGGTATCGGTCTCTTCACAGAAACGTCCTTTCAGATGACCGGAGCGGCGGCATATTTCTGCATCAACGAAAACTCCTGTGGGACGTTCGAACCAGGGGGAAGAAGGGAGATAATTGAATATATCGAATAATACGGGACCGGCAGTTTGCGCACCGATCAATCCGGGTTTACCTTCTCCTGTTGCATTTCCTACCCATACGCCTACTGCATAGCGGGGAGTCACGCCGACAGCCCAGGCATCACGGAATCCGTAACTGGTTCCGGTCTTCCACGCAATAGTTTGCATGGAAGGTATTGATTTCCAGTCGATCTCTTCAGGCCGGTTGACTTCTGTTAAGGCGGAAAGGGTAAGCCAGGCTGCTCCTGCATCAGCCCAGATAGTTTCTTCCGAATCTGTTTTTTCTTCTGTTTCCAGTAGTATCTGTGCCTCTTTTCTTTGGGAGACATTCATAGAAACACGGTGGTGGGAGAGGCTTCGCCCCATTTGTGCATAGGCATTTGTCACATCCCACAGGGTAGCTTCTGCTCCTCCTAAAATGAGTGACAATCCATAATGAGAGGCTGACCGGTTAATCGTCTTGAACCCCATTTGTTGCAGCATGTGATGGAATTTAGGTACTCCATACCTTTGTAACATCGTGACAGCCGGGATATTCAATGAGCGGGCAAGAGCTTCGGAAGCAGGAACGGCTCCTTCAAACTGCATACTGAAGTTTTGTGGAGTAAAACCGTTGATGTTAACGGGTATGTCCGGCAACAGCATTTGCGGTAATAGACTACCTTCCTGTAGCATGGCACCATAGAGAAAGGGTTTTAAAATACTGCCCGTACTTCTGGGGGACTGAATCACATCTACTTGATTCCCTTCTTGTTTACGGTCGAAGTGTACATTTCCGCAGTAGGCTACCACTTGATAGGTAGGAATGTCGATAACTAAGATGGCCAGGTTACGGATATCACTTCGATTAAATTCGTTACTCCACCGTTCCGCCAAGTTCTCTATATGGGTTTGTATTCCTTTATCGATGGTTGAGCGGGTGTATAATCCGTTTCTTTCTTGATAGAAGTGAGTTACCAGGTGAGGGGCTATTTGAGGAAGAGGGTGCGGTTCGTCAGGTAACGGTTCGCTGATAGCCAATTCATAGGTAGACGCATCGATAATCTCCTTTTCAAGAAGTTGTTTCAATAAACGGTTACGTTTGGAAAGAAGTCTCTCTCGTCCTTTGGATAGATGAATCATGGCGGGGGCATTGGGCAGGACAGCCAACATGGCAGATTCCGCCCATGATAAATTTTCCGCAGAATGACCGAAGTAACGCCAGGCGGCAGCATCCAGTCCCACTACATTGCCTCCGAATGGTGCATGGGAGACATACATGGAGAAGATTTCTTCTTTGGAAGCCCGGAATTCCAGACGGGTGGCCCATACCATTTCAATGATTTTCTCTCCGATAGTTCTGGGCTTGTTCCGAGCGAGACGGATGGTTTGCATGGTAAGGGTACTGCCTCCGCTTACAACACGTTTGTTCTTCAAATTTTGATAAACCGCCCGTCCGATAGATAATGGATTAACTCCCCAGTGGTGGTAAAAGTGTTTATCTTCAAAGGTAATAAGGCATTGCTTGATTTTCTCGGGTGTTGTCTTGCGGGGAGGAAACCGCCATTGACCGTCCGAAGCGATACGGGCTCCCAGTAATTCTTCGTTTCGATCAGTCACAACGGTGGAGTAGGGTACATGAAACAGTTGCCGGGGAAGGCAAAAGATGTATCCTATCACCAAAAGAGCAATGCTTATGGTCATTATTTTCTTAGCAACAGATAACCGTTTGAAGAATTTTATAGGATTCATTTAAATCTAAGGTACATATCTTTGTGACAACCGTGCCTAACATTTATCGACTGACAGTCGTCCTTCCGGCTTTGCTGCGTGCCTGTACGTTTACATCATACATCGCTTCACATTGAACGGCGGGAAGAATAAAGTTACCTGCATAAGTAGCTTGCAGCCTGACAGTGAACACTTTGGTTTCACCACGACGCAAATTGAAATAAGTCAATACCCTGTCATCGCGTATATCCTGATAATTATATTTGCTGACGGATTTACCGGAACCGTCGGCTGCTACGCTTTCCGTTTCGGGGGCAACCATTCTTTCGTTGTATATCTCCCAACCGGACGGTATGATATGCGTCAGTGCCAAATGGTTGTAATCGGAAGTTCCGCTAATATTGGATATGGAGATGATAGCCGTAAAGTCAGTTCCCTGTATAATGTCATTGACAGAGATCGGTGTACCGTTCAGGTTGGCATATCTTATATCCATGCGGAGGTGGTCACTGATAGCCGGCAATGTATCGTTCAACAATTGTGTGCGTGTGATAAGGTCTACGCCCAGGACTCCTTTCCCTTGATTCTTCACAGTAATCATACCGGATGGGGGAGTGGTGGCTATCTCCTTCTCAAACACAGCCTTGGCCGATTTCACGGCAGGTTGTTGTCTGCCGTTCCATGTCCATACGAAATCCAGTGTGCCTGACAGCTTTTCAGCCAGACGTCCCATGCCCATCAGAGCAAAAGCGGTGGATTGTGTACTGAACCACTCCTCTTGTGACAGATTCTTTGAAACGACTTTCGCCTGCTGCAAAGCATCCCGCTCCCGGTTCATCAGGATCAGTGTCTCCAGAATCATCGCTTCATCACGGTCGGAGGAACCGTAAATCTGATTCATGGAAGAGTAGGGGCTTACTGTTGTTTCCGCATTGTACACCAGTTCTCCAGCCGGTTTCATCTTTCCCACCAGTGCATAGGTTGCTGCCAGTCTCCATTTAGCCTGAATGGATAATCCGGCCTGCTCTTTCATCCGGTTCATGGCTCCATATTCAGGTACTCCTGCCAATGCAAGCGTATATAAACGGAAAGCCTGTTGCAACTCCGACTGCCATTGTTGCCAGCCGCTTGCATCCTGCGGTATCCGCCAGTTTTGCGCGGCAGCACGTTGAAAACGCTTCCACTTGTTCAGCACGTTCGAATGAACGGCATATCCTTTTTCTTGTGCCAGTGTCAGGAACATTCCTGCATACGAACTGATCCATTCGTCGGCAACAGTATTTCCCGGCCAATATACAAATCCGCCATTGGGGAGCTGACGACCATAAATCTGCCGGATAGCTTCCTGTACATTTGTCTTTATCTTTTCGGCTTCCGTCTTATCTACTGTTTTGAACTGACCGATAAACAGAAGAGGCAATGCCTTGGAAGTCAACTGTTCCGTACAATGGTGCTGATAGTTGTATAAGAAGTCGAAACGGCGGCTGATGTCAACCGAAGGTATGCGTGATACTTCCAGCTTTATCTGGCTGTTTGCAGAAGAGCTGCTTAGATGGTATGAAAGTTCTTTGCTTTGTCCGACTTCTACCCATTGGCTGTTGCGCAGGGTAACCACGGGGTTCGGGTTGCGTACTTCTATTTCAATGGTTTCTTTCGTCTGTTGTCCGCCACCATTGGCTGTCAGATGGATGGTAGCCTTTCCTGTTTGGCTACCTGTTTTTAAGGTAAAGAACACGAGCTGGTCACCCGGTTGGCTAAATGAGAGCGATTGCCGGTTGGCCCCTACAACCTGTACTCCTCCGCCGGATGCCTGAAGTGATACGGTTACATCCTTCACTTGATTTTCCATTGCAAAGATATTGACCGGAACGGTGATTTCTTCCTGAATGCTAAGTACACGGGGCAAGGTGGACAACATCATTAACGGAGTCCGTACGAAAGCCGTTTTTTCCGCATTGCCATACGCTCCCTCTTGTCCGGCAACCACCATGGCGCGTACCGAACCTACATACATCGGAAGTTTCAGCGTATGCGTCCGGCTCTTACCTTTTCCCAAATAGAAAGGACCTACAAACTTGACTACCGGTTTGAAGCGGTTCGCTTTTGCATCCGCAGGTTTCAATGTAGCGTCTCCACCTGTGCTGAAAAGGGAACTGTAACTTCCGGCGTAAGCTCCCAATACATGATCATACATATCCCATGTCCGGATGCCGAGTGCTTCGCGTGAATAGAAATCATTCCATGGGTCCGGGGTTTTGAAATTGGTAAGATCCAGCAAACCGTCGTCTACAATGGCTAATGTATAAGTCATCGGTTTTCCACTCTTTTCGCTGACGGTCACATTGAAGTTTGTTTCCGGACGTAACACTTCCGGCATCTGTATCTGCGGTTGCAGCACTGTCTCACGGTTAGTCACGAATACCGGAACGACCCCATACATACGGATAGGCAGGTCATTGACAGTTTGCGCATGAGGTTGTAGCAGAGTGATATGTAGATATACGTTGGGAGTCATCTCCGGTGTAATCTTGAATGTATATTTCGTATCTTCTCCGTTGGAAACTTCTATCCATTCTTGCCGTAACACGGTAGAACCGTTTTCTATAGATACCAGTGCACGTCCTCCTGCTGCTGCAGGAATGATTGCTGTGGCTGTCTCTCCGATTTCATAAGAATCTTTGTCCAGGGAGAAAGCAAGCATCTTGATGCCACTAGGATCGGTTTTGTTCGAACGTCCCCGCCATTCCGGCCAGTCGATATAAATGGTACCTCCGGTGGCATGTCCGCTCTCTTTATCTTTTACGTAAACCAGATAGCGTCCCCACGATGGATAAGAGACATGGAATTTGAAAGATGCTTTTCCGCCTCTTGTCTGTAAGTTGCCACTGGCAACAGGAGTGATGGAACTGTTGTTGATGTATGTCCCGAAAGATTCATTGCTGTTTTCCCACCACCAACTCCAGTCGATGCGATATATTTTGTATTCCAGATTGTAACTGTTCACTAGCCGTCCCTGTGAGTTTACAGTGACAATATCGAATACATGATTTTTGTCAGTTTCAATATATTTGCCTTTCGGCTGGTTCAGATTGATACCGACATAAGAGGTGAATGGTGAGAATGGAATTGTTTGAGTGTAGATGCTGGCATCTCCTCCCGGTTCGAACACGCGAGTGGTGAAAGTGGCATTCAGCATACCCGGTGCTTCCGTTGCAGTCGGGACTTTCAGTGTGACGCCTGCTCTTCCTTCTGCATCCAGTGTACCGTCAAATATTTCTGTTTTGATAGTCGTGAAATCCGTAGCCGGATTATTAAAGATATATTGTTCGTAATTCTCAAACTGTGTATTTACTTTCGATAAAGACATTTCGACTTTGGCTTTCAGTTTGGAGGCAGTTGCTCCTGTCAGCCAGGTTGAAGTGAGTGGGGCGTACCATTCTTTGTCCTCAGCTTGAAGAACCTTCGGCAATGCCAGATTTATTTTCAGGCGGTTGGGCTTTATGGTTTCGATACGCAAACCTTTGTGGAAGGTGGTTCCTCCCACCTTGATATACGCATTCCAAAGCCCGGTCGGGTCTGTTGCCTGTGTCGGAACATCGAATGTATAAAATCCGTTCATTCCTTGTGTTGAAATCATTTTCGTGTAGAACTGTCCCTTCGGATTGTAAATCTCCAGTGCTACGGGGTGCTTGTCGGGGATTCTTTTTTCGCGGTCTTCCAATATAAAGGAAATGTGTAGCGTGTCTCCCGGACGCCATACCCCTCTTTCGCCATATATGAATCCTTTCAGTCCCTTCTGAACATCTTTTCCTCCCACATCGAATCTGCTGACAGACTGTTCTTCACCGTCCACAACGCGGACATATGCCTTTTGCTTCTCCGATTCTGCCACGATAATGAAAGGCACACCGTTCGGAGTAATTTCCACAAATCCTTCTCCATTGGTTTCTCCTTTTCCTATGGGTTGTAACTGGAAGTTATACGCTGTTACCTGTGCTTTCCCTATCGGTTTTGTATCCAAAACATTACTAACGGCAATCCACAGCTTATTCAGTGAGTTCCGTTTAACAATCATTCCCAGGTTGGAAGCAAAAACATTGCAGGCAGCAATCCGATCTGAAGTCATGTAATAAGACGGATGGCAGGGATTGTCGCGTTCCGCCCATCGATACACACTCCAGTCCGTTGTGCCGCCGTTATAATAATAGTAAGCTTCGGGAGTGTCCCAGATGGCTTCATCTTCTTCGGACAAGACACTTCCACTTACTTTGGTCAGCCCGTCAGAGATGTTGTTGTCGGTGAATTTCATATCCTGATTCTCGCCCCCTCCACAAGGATAGGCAGAGTATTCCTGCCGGAATGAAAGTATCACACGATAGATGGCACCCGGTTCCTGATGAATTAATCCGGCAAGATCTATCGAGTAATCTCCCCAATGATGAATGTCTTTGGAAGCATCTTTGGCAAGCCATAATGTTTTCTTGTAAACCAGTCTTCCCGAACGGCGCAGCTCATTGGCAGAGGGCAGTGAATTGGTTTGCATGAACATCAATACATTGTTCTCGAAAATACGGATCACGCTCAGGTCCACCGCATACAGGTTGACAGCCCTGAAAGGGATAATCAGACTTTTCGAATCGGGTAGGATAGCGGCAGTAGTAGACATTTCCACTTGTGGTTTCAAGTTCACTTCACTGAATGAGATCGTATGGGAAGTTCCCAACGCTTTACCTTGACTGTCTTTGACTCCTTCATGGATATTCAACGTCAGTTTATTCAGTGTGTTTGCTTCGAAATATAGATAAACTCTGTTCTCGCTGATTTGGAAGATTGATGAGGAGATTTCCGGGATCTCAACCAGTCCTTTTAAATCCTGGGTAGTGGATAAAGGAGCGGAAAAAACAATCTCGATTCCATTTTCCGGTTGGTCGATACGTTTGGCAGACAGGAAACGGAAACAATCTTTTGTCGGTATCAGCACTTCTTCACTTTGTTTACGTTCGATGCCGACCAGATTGCCGTTGGCTGTGATAGTTAAGGAGTAATCAGCGGCTTCTCTGGGGACTTGTCGGATAGTGAACGAATACCGGGTATGGCTGTCTGCCGCGGTGACTTCCACCGGATAACTCTTTTTCCCGTCACTGGCAGTCAACATCTTTTCTACCTCTTCCTTTTTCACTACATCGCTGAAACGTATCTCTCCTTTCACATTTATTTCATTCGGTTGGGTAGCTGTAATCGACAATGGTTCCAGTTGCAAGGTGAAGTTACGTTCCTGTACACGGAATGAGAAGTTGAACTCTTTCAGCTTTTTATCGACTTCGATGAAATCTCCGAGCAGGAAAGTTCCTTCGTAAAGTGCTCCCGGTTTCAGCGCCCCTTCTTCAGGGACAAATTCAATGGTGTTGTTGCTAACCCAATATGCTTTTCCTTTTAATGAAGGTGAGAAACTGAACGGATTGTTTTTTAACTCATTGTTCAGATCCACCATGGGCTGGTCATGGGTCAGTTCTATGCGTATGGTCGAATTTTGCGAAATAACTCCTCCTGTATACGCATTGACATACGGTGCATAATCGGCAGAAGGAATAATGTCTTTTTGAGTATGTGTGCATGAATATAGGCCTACAGTCATCATGATAAGTAAGCATAGTCCGGTAGCACTGATGCTACGTGTAGTCTTTGTTAATCCCATAGCGAAGATTTTTTTATAATTCAACAAACAAATATACAGCTTTTATGCTAAATCCTTTGTTATTCTGATTATTTTTGCAAGTTCTTAATCAATTTTTATGGGGAAAAGGAAAGTTTTTGTGCCTTGGAACAAAGTGTTTCAAGCAATTGAAACATCTTGAAACAAAGAGTCATGAAATATTGAACTTATACAATAATCGCTCATCAAATGCACTGGCGGAGTCTTTCGATGCTAAAATCAAACTGTTTCGGGCTAATCTAAGAGGAGTCGCAGACAAAAAGTTCTTTCTTTTTCGAATTGCTAACTTATATGCATATCCCCATTAATTTGCTACTGAGCCGTTGTTAGGGACAGCGTCAAAGATTTCGTATTCTGATCAGGTGGGGCACTCTCCTAAATAATAGAAAACCACACCCCTCTCCATCACAGAGAAAGAATGTGGTTAATACAAAAAAAGGGGTTTCTTTTTATAATTCCCGTATGTTGTTATAGAAAATCATTAATATCTACTTTCGTATAAGTAAGGTTTTCACCTTCATCTGTTATTTTAAGCGTATTTCCGCTTATTTTTACTGTCACGGAATAAGTACCCCCGTTTTCCTTTATCGTGAGCTTGGTTCCACTTAATTTATAAGTAAAATTTTCTGTATCACCATACTTATCAAAGAAATAGCCATTTCCTTTTCCATCAAAGTACCAACCTTCTTCTTCACGTTCCGAATACCATGCTCCCTTAATATTATCGTTGTTAGATTCATCGGCAACATCATGATATTTACAATACTTATAGGTACGAGTATACTCCCCATCTTTTTCCGTTAAAGTCATGGTATCTTTTATTTCACCTTTCTTTAACTTAACCTGATAAGTATATTTATCTCCATCTTCATCGGTAATAGTCAATTGGTTATTGGAATAGCTCCACTTAATTTCCCATCTCTCTTCGGATTTTATCTCCCATTCTATACCGGTACCGTCCTTATAAAAAATATATCCATCAGATACTTCTTCACCGCCATCATTTTCACGTACCCATTCTCCTACCAAGCTCTGTAATGTATCCTCACCTTCGTCTTTTTCATCATCATTGCAGGAGACTAGCCCCATGCATAATATTACTATAACAATAGGTGTAAAAAATCTAAATGTCTTCATGTTTTTCTTTTTGTGTTAGAAACTATATCCTAATGTTATTGAGGTTGTTCCTATTTTAGTTTTCTTACACAGTTCGGTAATATCCTTGCCATATCCTACCCCTACGTACAGTTGGTTATAATAAAGACCTACTCCTAATTGCCAACCCATTTGGAAACGTTTCCATGTGGCATCTTTATTTCCAGTCTCTTTTTTGTCAAACAAATTACTTTCTTCTCTACCAGATATTCCGTGATCTTCTGCATAATCCTCTTCGTAATCCTGCCAAAATTCCTTTTCTGTTGTTTCTTCATCCAAATCATCTACTAGTTTATGTTTGGCTTTCCCTAGAAGATTCCCTTTAAAATTAATTCCAACATAAGGAACGATAGAAATATTCTTATTAGACAAAGAAAATTTATATGCCAAATTCACAGGAACCTTTAGTGCCAGATGGGTATATTTTAATTCTGCTTTAGTGCCATTAATAAGTGTATAATCTTGCCCTTTCTCATTTTCATCAACTTTATAAAATGAGTACATGGCATTTACACCTATTTCCAAGAAGATTGGAAATTCCTTTGCAATGCTGAACCCTTTAGTATACTCAAGCGCAATCCCCGTTCCATTAATATCTTCAGCATCTGATTTATCAGATGTAATTTTTAGGGGATTATATGAAAGAGAAATCCTTTGCCAGCCATTAGTGTCTACATTGCGCGATGAACTTTGTGGCATAGTTCCGGAAGTCGAAGTATTAGAATTTGCGAATTGTGCTGACGCAGCGTTTGTTATCAATATTAAACTAGCTGCTAGAAAAAGTTTCATTGTTTTCATTGTTTTTTATGCTTTTAGTAAATTAATAAGAAAAATTCATTCTCCAAATGTTTGCAGTTCCTGTTTGGTCTCCACGTTGGGAGATGAAATAGATATATTTACCATCTTTACTCCATACAGGACTAAGATCATCCGCTGCGTGATAAGTAATTTGTGAAAATCTTGTTCCATCAACTTTGCATACAAATATATCTGTGTTGAGATAGCTGAAGTTATCACCATCGATTCTGCTGTCTCCTACAAATAGAATCCATTGACCGTCTGGTGAAAGAGTGGGAGTAGTAAAACTATGCTGCGGATCAGAGACAATACATTCTTCTACACCTGTTTTATAATTAATTTTCCATATCTCGCTTTTTCCAGTTCCACTGATACGTGTACAAAGAAATGCACTTTCTTTGTTTATCGGACATGGATTCATTCCATTGCTATAATTAGATAAGAAGTTATTTTGAATATTATAGCTCCATATGCTTATTCCTTTCATCTCTTGCCGTGCAAAAAAAATCAATTTCATATCTGAGGAATATATGGGAGAGTAATCTTGGTTTCCATTAGTGATTTGCCTGCAAACGTATCCACTATTCGCATTAGTCTGAAATATTTGATTGGTATTTCCTCTTGTTTCAGAAAAACAGATATATTTTCCGTCTGGAGAATAAGAGAAGTCTAATACCCCTGTTCGGTTTGTTCTCTGGATAGAACTGCCTTGTTTGCTTAATTCTTTAATAAATATGTTGGTTGTATTATTTCTGTATGAAAGATAAGCTATATTTTTTCCATCTACAGAAATATCTAGTATATGGTTAGAAAGCCAATCTATTTTTCCTGACGAACGTTTTACAACTGGCATGCATACATAATCACCGGACGACGTTATTTTCATAAAATCTATTCCAGATTCTTCGGGTACTGATACAATAGAGTAGTCAACTTGTTGTGCGTAAGTGTAACTGCATATTGTAAATAAAGAGATTATTGATATGATATATTTAATGTTTTGCATATCTATAATTTTGTTTTATTTCTAATGCAAAGATAGCTTGTAAAACGTATAAGGTTAAAAATATGTTGTTGTAAGTATACATACAGAACTGTAGAATATTATTCACGTGTTAGTTGCTAATTTTCGGATGTATTGTTTGTTCTTCTTCAAATTCGGAAAAATAGTAACTGAAGAAGTTATGATTTAATATATAACTAATGCGTAATAGTAACTCTGTGTCAATACTCTTTCTTTTGAATATAGAGTACACGTTTGTTCGATCGCAATATAGTTTATTTGCAAACCAGGTCACAGAACGTTCTTGACGGTGAAGTTCCATTTCAATCAGTTGTCCTATATGTATCATACATTCGAGTGATCTTCGAGAGTTTAATAATTCTTTTATTTATGCCATTAGTTTCTCTCTCTTATCTCCTCTCTTTGTTTATCTCTATTGAAGAATATGTAATATCGTTTTATATTATTGTTGTGCAAAGGTATGTTTATAGTTACTTGATAGCATAATATTATTGTAGATAAGTAAACAACAAAAGTGTAGATAAAATGTAACATTCTTCATAATAGTTCACGCCCATAGGACGTAAACTTTCAGTTACTTATTCTCGTTTGCTTCAAATTGGCGGTTTTCAGAGAGCTAAAAGCTCAAGTATCTTTTAATCAATATAGGAATGGAATCGCTATTCCGAAAGTTTTTGTTTTTATAAAAAATAAGAGAGTGCTCAATACGGCACTCTCTTTATATATAAAAGTAATAAATTACTTACTCAAAGCAGTAGCTACGTCAACCGCACAAGCCACTGTACATCCCACCATCGGGTTGTTACCGATACCCAGGAATCCCATCATTTCTACGTGAGCAGGAACAGATGAAGAACCTGCGAACTGAGCATCTGAGTGCATACGACCCATCGTGTCGGTCATACCATAAGAAGCAGGACCGGCAGCCATGTTGTCCGGATGAAGAGTACGACCTGTACCACCACCTGAAGCAACGGAGAAATAAGGTTTACCTGCAAGAACACGTTCTTTCTTGTAAGTACCTGCTACGGGATGTTGGAAACGAGTCGGGTTCGTAGAGTTACCTGTGATAGATACATCTACACCTTCTTTCCACATGATAGCCACACCTTCGCGAACATCGTCAGCACCATAACATTTTACTTTTGCACGAGGACCGTCAGAGTAAGCGATTTCGCGGACAACTTTCAGTTCACCTGTGAAGTAATCGAATTGAGTCTGAACATAAGTAAAGCCGTTGATACGAGAGATGATCTGAGCAGCGTCTTTTCCAAGACCGTTCAGGATGCAACGCAACGGTTCTTTACGTACTTTGTCTGCTTTGGCAGCGATTTTGATAGCACCTTCGGCAGCAGCAAAAGATTCGTGACCTGCCAGAAAAGCGAAACATTTAGTCTCTTCGCGCAGCAGCATAGCAGCCAGGTTACCATGACCGATACCCACCTTACGGTCGTCAGCTACAGAACCGGGAATACAGAATGACTGCAGACCGATACCGATAGCTTCAGCAGCATCAGCAGCGTTTGTGCAGTGCTTCTTAAGAGCGATGGCAGTACCTACTACATAAGCCCATTTTGCATTTTCAAAACAGATAGGCTGAGTTTCTTCACATGTTTTATAAGGATCAAGTCCGGCAGCTTCGCAAATAGCGTTAGCTTCTTCGATGTCTTTGATGCCGTTAGCGTTCAAGGCTTTAATGATACCTTTCATACGACGGTCTTGGCTTTCGAATTTTACTTCTCTAATCATAGTTTCTTTCCTCCTTATATTATTCGTGACGTGGATCAATAGATTTAACTGCTCCCTGTTCTGCTGTTACGCGTCCGTAAGTACCTGTAACTTTTTTCAAAGCTTCGTTAGCATCGGTACCTTTCTTGATTTCCTCCATGAACTTACCCATGTGTACGAATTCGTATCCGCAGATTTCGTCGTTCTTGTCCAAGAAGATCTGTTTGATATACCCTTCTGCCATTTCGAGGTAACGGGGACCTTTGGCCAAAGTACCATAAAGAGTACCTACCTGGCTACGCAGACCTTTTCCCAAGTCTTCCAAACCTGCACCGATGATCAATCCTCCTTCAGAGAAAGCAGATTGAGTACGTCCGTAAACGATTTGCAGGAACAGCTCGCGCATAGCTGTATTGATAGCATCGCAAACCAGGTCAGTGTTCAATGCTTCAAGGATCGTTTTTCCCGGAAGAATTTCAGCAGCCATAGCAGCAGAGTGAGTCATACCGGAACATCCGATAGTTTCAACCAAAGCTTCCTGAATGATACCTTCTTTAACATTCAGTGTCAGTTTACAAGCACCCTGTTGAGGAGCACACCAACCAATACCATGTGTCAAACCGGAAATATCAACGATTTCTTTAGATTTTACCCATTTGCCTTCTTCGGGTATGGGAGCCGGTCCGTGGTTAGGACCCTTCTTTACAACACACATGTGTTCCACTTCGTGTGAATAAGTCATAATTAGCTCTTTTTTTAGTAATATAATTAAAAATACGTAGTCACGTTTCTCTAAATCGTCTACAAAGGTAGTCTATTTATTTGTTTCTGCAAATTGCCTTTTATTACTTTTTTGTGAAAAGAGACAAATCGCTTTACGTTTTTCATCGTTTGTAAAGTCGGGATTGCATTTGTGAAAGATTAGAGCCGGGGAAACTATCTATTCTTTGCTTTGTTGTAATTAGGAAACAAAAAAAGACTGTCTAAACTTGTCAGACAGTCTTTCTTATTATCGTTATTCAAATAATAGCTTATTCCAGTCTACGGGAACCGTCACCGATTACTACGTCATACACTTTCGGGCTTCTGCCGAATTTAGCTTTGAAAGCATCTTTTGTCTTTTCAACGAAGTTGTCATACAACTCTTCTTTCACAAGGTTGATGGTACAACCACCGAAGCCACCACCCATTACGCGTGAACCGGTTACACCGTATTCTTTAGCGCAGTCGTTCAGGAAGTCGAGTTCTTCGCAGCTTACCTCGTATAACTTGCTCATGCCGTGATGAGTTTCATACATCTTCTTACCCACAGTTTCGTAATCATCCTTTTCCAATGCGTCACAAACGTCCAGTACACGTTGGATTTCTTCGATTACATATTCTGCACGCATATAGTCTTCAGCGCTGATATCAGCTTTTGCTTCTTCCAGCATAGCCATCGTACAGTCGCGCAGGAATTCTACGTGCGGATGTTTTTTCTGGATAGCGGCAACAGCAGCTTCACAGCTTTGGCGACGTTTGTTGTAAGCAGAAGAAGCCAATTCGTGTTTCACCACCGAATCTATCAGAACCAGACGATAACCTTCCGGATGGAATGGGAAATATTGATACTCCAGTGAACGGCAATCCAGACGGATCAAGCTGCCGGCTTTACCGAATACAGAAGCAAACTGGTCCATAATACCACAGTTCACACCACAATAGTTATGTTCTGTAGCCTGACCCACTTTAGCCAATTCGAATTTATCGATTTTGTTTTCACCGAACAGTTCGTTCAATGCGAAAGCATACGTACTTTCCAAAGCAGCAGAAGAAGACATCCCTGCACCCAGAGGCACATCACCCGCAAAAGCGGTATTGAATCCCTTCACTTCAACGCCACGTTTAATCATTTCACGGCATACACCGAAAATATATCTCGCCCAGCTGGTGCGTGGAGCATCTTCCTCATTCAAACCGAATTCTACATAATCCTTCAAGTCGATAGAGTAAGCTCTAACTTTGTTGGTACCGTTAGGTTTGATTTCAGCAATCATCCCTTTATCTATCGCGCCCGGAAATACGAATCCACCGTTGTAGTCAGTGTGTTCGCCAATTAGGTTGATACGGCCCGGAGAAGCATATAGAAATCCGGTAGTACCGTCAAAATGTTTAATGAATCGACTTCTTACATATTCTGTATCCATGATATTTATATTTTAAAGGTGAATAAATTAATTATATTGTTATTCCACGGGAATATCCTTGTTGACATTTTTGCAACCGATCTTGCTATAATATAAAATATAGACCAACATAGCGATAATCAGCCAGTAGCTTGTGATCGGGTTGGTTGCTTTGGCTATGAAGTCTTGAATCAATGGCATGATACCGCCACCGACTACCATCATCATGAATAAGCCGGATGCAGCAGCTGTATACTTGCCCAGTCCTTCTACGGCAAGGTTGAAGATGCCACCCCACATTACAGAAGTGGAAAGTCCGCATACTGCAATGAGGAAACATTTCATTGGAATTTCATTTCCCTTGAATTCCACAGTGACTGTTTCAGGCATGAGGATAGCAATCAGCAACATGATAATGGCAAATAGAGAAACGGCAGTCATTTGTGCAGTAGTTGAAATTTTTCCACTGATGATACTGCTGGAAGCACGGCCGATAAGCATCAAGAACCAGTAGCTGGCAGCCAATGTACCGCCTATGGCTGCAGAACCTTCGAATCCCAGATTCGTGATATAGAAGTTTAGCTGTGCCGGTATACCGATTTCTACACCCACATAGAAGAAGATGGCAATAACGCCCAACAGGCAGTGGCGGAAAGCCAACGGACTGTGTTCAAACTTCTTGTTTCCTGTGTTAGCTTGCGGTTCGGGGATGGCGACAAATGAAATGATGATGAATGACAGGATGAATATACCGATACCGATGAACAAAAGAGGAGCTACATTACTCATGCTTGTTTCTGCGGTAACTTGTCCGATCAATACACCTACCAATAGCGGAGTCAATGTTCCGGTCAGTGAGTTCAAGGTACCCCCGATTTGAATCAACTGGTTCCCTTTGTTCCCGCCGCCACCTAAGAGGTTCAACATCGGATTTACTACAGTATTCAGCATACATACACAGAAACCGCAGATAAATGCGCCTAACAGATAAATAATAAGGTTCAAGGCAACGATTTGATCATCATAAGTGAAAGTCTCGATGTCTGCTCCGAAAATACTGGAAAGATATTGTACTATCAATCCGACAGCACCTACTGCCAAAGCACTCAACGCTGTTTTCTTATAGCCGTATCTGACAAGCATTTTACCTGCGGGAATACCCATAAACAGGTAAGCCGCAAAGTTCATCATGTTTCCCATCATGGCAGCCCAACTATATTGGAATCCCCAGATATTACCGAATGGAGCGGCCATGTTAGTAACAAAAGAAATCATCGCAAAAATAAAGCACATGGTGATAATAGCGATGAGATTACCACTCTTTTTTACTTGTGTCATGGTTCAAAAAAAATGTTAGTTTATAAATTAGGTTAGTTATTTTTCAAATCTTATTCTTCTACGGTAAATTTATAGACAGTGATCTGTTGGTATTCATCTCCCGGCAGTAAAGTAGCCGATGGGAAATGTGCTTTGTTCGGCGTATCCGGGAAGCACTGTGCTTCAAAGCAGATGGCGCTTCTGGCAGGGAATGTAGCTCCGTGTGCACCTTCAAATCCGTTGAGCCAGTTGCCCGTATAGAGTTGTACCCCCGCTTCGGTGGTATATACTTCCATGATACGTCCGCTTTCCGGATCCTTGCAAGTGGCAGCCAGTTCGAGCGAACCGCTTTCCATCTTGTTCAGTACATAGCAGTGGTCATATCCTGCACCGAAAATCAATTGCTGGAATTTCTCGTCGATACGTTCGCCTACTGTGTGCGGAGTACGGAAATCCATCGGACTACCCTCTACTTTAGCGATTTCACCGGTAGGGATAGAAACTTCGTCGATAGGCGTATAGAAATCAGCGTTGATTGTAACGATGTGGTTGTTAACGGTAGGAGTGGGGTTGGAAATACCGGCGAGGTTGAAGAAACCGTGGTTAGTCAAGTTAACGACTGTAGCTTTGTCGGTGGTAGCGCGGTATTCGATATTCAGTGCATTTACTTCGTTGTCCAGGCGGTAAGTCATTTCTACTTCCAGATTGCCGGGAAATCCCTCTTCGCCGTCAGCAGAGACATAGTTAAATTGCACTGTACTCTCATCAATCCGGACAGCGTCCCATACGCGGGCGTGGAAACCGGTAGGCCCTCCATGCAGAGAGTTAGGACCGTTGTTAATGGTGAGTTCATGTTTTTCACCGAACAAGGTGAATTTTCCTTTCGCGATACGGTTGCCATAGCGTCCGATAGTAGTGCTTAAGAAAGGTTCCGGGCTGTTGATGACGTGGTCGATGCTGTCGTGTCCGAGGATTACATTGGCATACTTACCATTTTTATCCGGTACCATAATAGAAAGAATGGCGCATCCGTAATTGGTTACAGCTACTTCCATTCCCTTTGCGTTTTTGAGGATAAATAAATCAGTTTTCTTATCATTTATCTCCTTTTGGAAATCTTTCCGGCTGAGCCCTGATAGATTCCCTTCTGTTGGGAATGTGTTATTCATGTCTGGTATGATTAAAAATTTCCTGCAAATAAAGGGAAATTCTTTCTTTCTCACAAATTATTCCGTCTAAATATAGTGGATGCTTTAGGAAAGTTTAGCTTTATGATTCCATCTTCTTCGGATACAAGGACAAAAGATTCTATCTTAAATGATTTTTCATCCTCCTTTTCTTAAAAACTAAACTATTTTTTGTATGTTTGTTGCCGGATTGTAACAATCCGAGCGAATTTAATCTAAGTTTATAACAAGAAAAACAAAAATGTATCCATTAAAATTCGAACCTATTCTGAAGCAGACGCTTTGGGGAGGCGACAAGATTATTCCGTTCAAGCATTTGAATTCAGACTTGAAAGGAGTAGGAGAAAGCTGGGAGATTTCCGGCGTTGACGAGAACGAATCCGTGGTGGCTAATGGCCCGGATAGAGGTTTAAACTTGACCGATATGGTAAGAAAGTATCGTGAGGAGTTGGTTGGAGAAGCAAATTATGCCCGTTTCGGTAACAAATTCCCACTGCTCATTAAGTTTATCGACGCCAAACAGGATTTGTCAATCCAGGTACACCCGACGGATGAGTTGGCGAAGAAACGCCACCATTCGATGGGAAAAACGGAGATGTGGTATGTGATAGATGCTGACAAAGGAGCTAAATTGCGTTCAGGATTCTCTGAACAGATTACCCCGAAGGAATATAAAGAACGCGTGTTGAACAATACGATTACCGATGTATTGCAGGAATATGAAATCCATCCGGGTGATGTGTTCTTCCTTCCTGCCGGACGTGTGCACAGCATCGGGGCGGGTGCTTTCATTGCCGAGATTCAGCAAACCTCTGACATAACTTACCGTATCTACGACTTCAACCGTAAAGATGCGAATGGCAAAACCCGCGAACTTCACACCGATTTAGCCCGTGAAGCCATCGACTATGAGGTTTTGGATGACTACCGCACTAAATACGAACCGTTGAAGGATGAACCGGTAGAACTGGTTGCCTGCACTTACTTCACTACTTCTCTGTATGACATGACTGAAGAAATCAGTTGCGACTATTCTGAACTTGATTCATTCGTGATCTTCATCTGTATGGAAGGCTCCTGTAAGATGAAAGATAATGAAGGTAATGAAGTGACTGTCAGCGCAGGTGAATCTATCCTGTTGCCTGCTACCACGCAGGATGTCATTATCACTCCTGAAGAAGGAGGTGTGAAAATGCTGGAAACATACGTATAAAACGAGATAAACATAAAATTATGGAGGGGCATTCTTTTTGGGAGGATGCCCCTATTTTTCTTTTTTTTGCCGCTTGCCCAATAGCACAATAAATAAAATAATTAATGATGCAAATGAGGAACAAAAATGGATTTAGCCGGTGTGGGGAGAACTACATCGTTCGTTTACGAAAGGAGGGTCGTTATTCAACAGCACATGTCTATCAGAATGCCCTTTATTCTTTCAGCAAGTTTTGCGGCACGTCCCATGTGTCGTTCGGACAGGTCAGCCGTGGAAGTTTGCGGCGTTATGGTCAGTACCTTTACGGGTGTGGCTTGAGACTGAACACGATTTCCACGTATATGCGTATGCTTCGTAGCATTTACAATCGGGGAGTGGAAGCTGGCATTGCGCCTTATGTGCCGCGACTGTTCCACGATGTTTATACGGGAGTGGATGTCCGCCAGAAGAAAGCCCTGCCCGCTGTCGAATTGCACAAGCTTCTGTATGAAGATCCCAAGTCGGATCGATTGCGTCGAACACAGGCGATTGCCTGCCTGATGTTCCAGTTCTGTGGAATGTCGTTTGCAGATCTGGCCCATCTGGAGAAATCTGCCTTGGATCAGAATGTATTGCGGTATAACCGAATCAAGACCAAGACTCCGATGAGTGTGGAAGTGCTTGATACGGCAAAGGAGATGATCAACCGGCTCCGTAGCCGTCAGGATTCTCGTCCTGATTTTCCGGATTATCTGTTTGACATCCTTAGTAGTGACAAGAAACGGACGGATGAACGGGCTTATCGGGAATACCAGTCCGCCCTGCGTCAGTTCAATAATTGTTTGAAAGACTTGGCCAGAGCCTTACATCTGAAGTCTCCCGTCACTTCTTACACCCTCCGCCATTCCTGGGCCACGACCGCCAAGTATCGGGGAGTATCGATCGAAATGATTAGTGAATCATTGGGACACAAATCTATCAGAACCACACAAATCTATTTGAAAGGCTTCGGTCTTAAAGAACGCACAGAGGTAAATAAGGGGAATTTATCTTACATCAGGAACTATCGTTCAGGTAAATGATTAACGGTAAAGTATTAGAAATCAATATCGAATTATGTCTGTTACTTCTTAGGTAACGGATAATTATTCGATGCAAAGATATGTAAAAATACAAATAACAAACAAGTAAAATCTTCATTTTTTTACAGATTTGTTGAAATATGCAACAAAAAACTATCCGGACATGATGCCGTTGTCTGATCATGTCTTAAATTCTTATACCCTGTTTTCAAAGCTGCTTTTCCCTTCGCTTAGGTTAGAAAAACATCCTTGTAGGTAGCTCCTGTCCATGTTTTTCTGCTTTCATCTGTTTTCCCTGTGAATGAGTACCTTATCCGTTACCTAAGAAGTAACGGACTAGTATGGGGTAAAAAAGTATGATTCTAACGAAAGAAACTTTAAGTGCTGGGCCTAAAAATGGGACAGGGGAAGGCGTAGCACACCCTAAACGCTGGTATGTCGCCTTGGTTCGCATGCATCATGAGAAGAAAGTGGCCGAGCGTTTAGGCAAGATGGGGATTGAGAATTTTGTACCGGTCCAGCAGGAAGTACATCAATGGAGCGACCGCCGCAAGGTGGTCGAATGTGTGTTGCTTCCCATGATGGTTTTTGTGCATGCGGATGGGAAAGAACGCAAAGAGGTCCTTTCCCTGTCTACAGTCAGCCGGTATATGGTCATGCGCGGTGAGAGCAGTCCTGCAGTAATTCCCGATGATCAGATGGCCCGTTTCCGTTTTATGCTCGACTATTCGGAAGAGGCGATCAGTATGAACAGTGCTCCCTTGGCACGTGGTGAGAAGGTCCGTGTCATCAAAGGTCCTTTGACGGGGCTTGTGGGCGAGCTTGTCACGGTTGGCGGCAAGAGTAAGATCGCTGTCCGTCTGGATATGCTGGGGTGTGCTTGTGCGGATATGCCGGTTGGGTATGTGGAGTTGCTAGACGATGGTCGTATGCCGAATTTCCGGTGTGGTTAAAGCCAAATGTTTTAGTTAAAATTTATCTCACAGGCTTTCGGACTTTCCATAGATGAGATTGAAAGAATCTGATATGAGCAAGCATTTGATTACCTTCATCGTCCAAACAGATTCACCTGAAATTTGGGTGGTGAGCTATGCTCATGTAAGCACTCAAAGGCGTTCTTTTATGTCAATGAGTTGGATTTTAAATATCCGGCAGCATTGATTGAATGTTCCCCTTGATTAAACCCTGCAAGAATGTAGGCCTCAATGCCCGTGACTATATTGCAACTACAATCAGGCTGCTGATGGACGGAAATGAGAATTATGAAGAGTTTGTTCCTATGTCGATGGCTATATAAACATTATAAATCGCTAATTTTTAAAATACTCAAAGTTCATCTTCTTGATTTTTAAGAGGGTGGACACTGTTGAGTGCTTACTATGAGCATAGAAACACAATCAAACAACAAACGCATTGCGAGAAATACGCTGTTGCTGTATATACGTACCATCCTTGTTATGGTCATTTCGTTATATACGAGCCGTGTAATCCTTTCTGTCTTGGGTGTGGACAATTATGGTATATACAATGTGGTAGGTGGTGTTGTTGCCATGTTCTCTGTTGTATCCGGTGCTTTGTCTGGTTCCATCAGCCGTTTTATCACATTTGAACTGGGACATGGCAATGTAAACAGACTGAGAACCATCTTTTCTACAAGTATTAATATACAAATAGGCATATCATTACTCATTTTTTTGTTAGGAGAAACTATCGGTTTTTGGTTCCTTAACAACAAGATTGACATTCCGGCAGAACGGTTGCATGCAGCCAATTGGGTGTTGCAATGTTCACTGGCAACATTTATTATTAATTTGATCAGTGTCCCATATAATGCTGTCATCATAGCTCATGAGAAAATGTCCGTTTTTGCTTATGTCAGCATTTTGGAAGCAGCATTAAAATTATTCATAGTCTATTTTCTCTATATTTCTGCATGGGACAAATTAATAGTATACTCATTGCTTCTTGTTTTGGTTGCCATAGTCATACGAATTGTGTATGGGGTATATTGTAACCGATACTTTGCGGAAACTCGTTATCAGAGGGTTCATGACCGTACCCTGCTTCGTGAGATGGCTTTATTTGCCGGTTGGGGATTTTTCACTAATGCAGTTTATATGTTTAACACACAAGGAATTAATATTCTCATTAACCTGTCTTTTGGTGTAACTGTAAATGCGGCAAGGGGAATAGCAACGCAGGTTGAAGCAGCGATGATAAAATTTGTCAATGACTTTACAACGGCTCTCAATCCTCAAATCACCAAGAGTTATGCTGCAAGGCAGATGAACGAGATGTACAAACTTGTCAACCGTGGAGCAAAATTTTCAGCCTTTCTTACTTTGGCTATCTCTTTGCCTGTGTTATTTGAAGCGGACTATATCCTTGGTCTTTGGCTTGAAGAAGTGCCTCCACACACTGTTGCCTTTGTGCGTCTTGGCATCATTGCCACAATGCTCGACCGTCTTGGCAATACCGGTTATACTGCATGCATGGCCACAGGCACCATACGCCGCTATGTGTTGTTGGTAAGTACTGTAGGGTGTCTGGTGTTCCCCGTCACATACCTTGTTTTTGAAATAGGTGCACCGGTGGAAGCTGTATACGTCGTATTCTGCGGAGTATATGTGGCAGTTGACGCTGTCCGCCTTTATGTTATGAAAGGGTTGCTGAAGTTTCCCGTCATGAGTTTCGTGCGCGGGGTAATCGGGCGAATACTGCTTGTAGCGATGGTTTCATGTATTCTGCCATCATTGGTCATTTATATGGCAGATGAATCATTTTCCAGACTTGTCATTTCAACAATGGTCTGTCTTGCATCATCCATTGCGGCTACCTATTATGTGGGCTTTGACAGTCACGAGCAGAAGGTTGTCACACAAAAAGTGGTGAACATATACAAAAATAAAATCAAGAGAATCTAACATATATGTCAGTCAAAAGTATCATCAAACGCGGCATACGTTATATAATCAAAGGTGTGCCCACTGTGAACGTCTATCCTCAAGTGTCATGTCTGGCTCCCAATGAGCTGCTGAAAGGTCGCACCGCCCTCATTACGGGCGGCACAAGCGGCATCGGCTATGAGATAGCAAAGGCCTATATCAATGCCGGTTCAAAAGTGATTATCACCGGTCGTAGACAAGAACGCATCGATAAGGCTTGCAGAGACATCAATGACGAAGTAGTCAACAAAGGTATGATACGTGGTCTTGTGATGGATAATACTCTAACCGGAACCTTTGCCGACAAACTAAAAGAGGCTGTTGCGGGGGGGGGATAGATATCCTTGTAAACAATGCAGGTGTACTTGGTTGCAATTTCGGCACAGGCAAAGAAGAGGATTTTGATGCAGTGCTTGATACAAATCTCCGTGGCGTATTTTTTCTCTCCCAGACCGTTGCACACTATATGAAAGCCAACAATATCAAGGGGAACATTCTTAATATCGCCTCCTCATCAAGTCTGCGTCCGGCCACGTCTGCATATACTATCAGCAAGTGGGGAATTCGCGGGCTTACACTCGGCATGGCACGCATGCTTGCGCCCCACGGTATTGTGGTGAATGGTGTGGCTCCGGGTCCCACGGCAACACCGATGCTGATGACTGGCGGAGTAAAAGAGAACATCTATCATTCATCCAACCCGACGGGCCGCTTTGCGCTGCCGGAAGAAATTGCCAACATGGCCGTTATCCTTGTGAGTGGCATGGGGCGAATGATTGTGGGGGATATTGTTTATATGACCGGAGGGGCGGGAAACTGTACAAATGAAGATATGGATTACGACTTTAACTGATTCTTACAATATAGCAGACTGTTACCGTAACTGTTTCCCTGTTTGACGCAGGTGCCACATTAAAAATTATTCCCGATAGGTTTCACAGACTTACAGGTCTATAAATATTACATTCAACAATACATGGAACAAAAGTATTATACCGATGAGCGCAATGTGCAGATTGTCATTTCTTTGCTCAAAGCGCATGGTATACGTAAGATTGTAGCCTCGCCCGGTACTACCAATATTACGTTTGTCGGCAGTGTGCAGCAAGACCCATACTTTGAGATTTACAGTTCGGTGGATGAGCGCAGTGCTGCCTATATTGCCTGCGGCCTGGCTGCAGAAAGCGGTGAGACCGTGGTGCTTACATGCACTGGGGCAACCGCTTCGCGCAACTACTATAGCGGGCTTACGGAGGCTTATTACCGCAAACTGCCTGTCCTTGCCCTGACATCACACCAAGGCAACTACCGCATAGGTCAGCTGATTGCGCAGAATATAGACCGCCGGCAGTTACCAAACGACATTGTGACCTTGAGTGTGGAGGCTCCTCTTGTCCGAGACGACAATGATGAGCAACTTTGCACCATCAATGTGAACAATGCCCTGCTGGCTCTTACACGTCATGGCGGAGGTCCCGTGCATATAAACCTGTTTACGACGTACAGCCGGAACTTTTCCGTGAAGGAACTTCCTGTCGTCCGTTGTATACGCAGATATACCCCTAATGACAAAATGCCGCAGTTGCCGGAAGGAAAGATAGCCGTCACGGTCGGTTCCCACCTTCGTTTTACCGAAGGGCAGACCCAAGCGATAGATGACTTCTGTGCCACGCATGATGCCGTGGTGTTCTGCGACAATACCAGCGGATATTATGGCCGTTACAAGGTGGTATTTTCACTTGTGGCCACACAACACCAATATGAATCATCCAACCGTAAAGTAAATTTGCTTATACATATCGGTGAAGTAAGCGGTGACTATTCAGGCATGGGGGTGCGGAGCAATGAAGTGTGGCGTGTGAACCTCGATGGCGAGTTGCGTGATCCCATGCGCAGGTTGACCAAAGTGTTTGAAATGCCCGAGGCTGATTTCTTCAGGCACTATGCCAAGGAGGGGCAAAGCCGCCATGCCTACCTTGACGCTTGTCGCGAGGAGGACGCTGTCGTGCGTAGCCGGATTCCGGAACTGCCTTTTGGCAATATTTGGGCGGCACAGCACACCATGCATCGACTGCCAGTTTGCTCCGTACTCCATCTCGGCATCCTCAACACGTTACGCTCTTGGAATTTTTTTCCCATGCCAGAAGGCGTGGAAGGTTATTCCAATGTGGGAGGCTTTGGTATCGATGGTGATGTGTCATCGCTCATAGGATCTTCACTTGCACATCCCGAAAAGTTATATTTCGGTGTGTTTGGTGACCTTGCATTTTTCTACGACATGAACGTGGTGGGCAACAGACATGTGGGTAACAATATCCGTATCATGCTCGTCAACAATGGCAAGGGAGGTGAGTTCCGCAACTACGGTCATCCATGCAGCGCATTTGGCAAAGACGCTGAACCTTATATGGCGGCGGCCGGACACTACGGCAATAAATCGGCAGACCTTGTGCGGCACTATGCTGAGGACCTGGGCTATGAATACCTTGCAGCCTCTACCAAGGAAGAATATCTTACGGCGGTAGAACGCTGGCTCCACCCCTCTGTTACCAATCGTCCGATACTTTTCGAAGTGTTTGTCGACAGTGCAGAGGAATATAAGGCTCTCGAGCTGATCTCAAATTTCATGGTTGACGCGAAGACTGTACTGAAACGAAAGATGAAAGGCATCGTGAAGGATGTATTTGGTGAGGGGGCTGTGCAAACAATCAAGAATATTTTAGGGGAATAATATTATGTTAAAAAAAATCAAAATAGGGGGGGTAAATCCTACACTTCCGAAAGAAATATACAGATACTGATAGCTGTGATGAAAGCCAACGACATCCATCACGTGGTGACATCGCCGGGAGCTACCAACGTGACTTTTGTTGGTAGCATCCAAAACGATCCGTTCTTCGAGCTCTATTCTTGTGTTGATGAGCGCAGTGCCGCATATATGGCTACTGGACTTGCTGCCGAAACTATGCATCCGGTAGTGCTGAGCTGTACGGGAGCAACCTCCTCGCGCAACTATATGCCGGCCCTTACCGATGCTTATTACCGACACCTGCCCGTGCTGGTCGTGACTTCCAGTCAACGTCTAAGCCGTGTAGGTCAGCTGGTGGCACAGGTTACCGATCGGTCAACACCTCCAGCTGACACGGTGGTAAAGTCATTCCAGATTGATACGGTGGAATCGTCCGATGGCGAGGCACATGCTGTGATACAGGCTAATGAGGCCGTGTCGAGATTGTCTCTCAATGGTGGCGGACCGGTTCATGTCAACCTTATAACCGTTTACAGTCGTGATTTCTCTGTAAGGCATCTGCCACCCACACGCATCCTGCACAGGGTGGACCGGGGCATGGAGTTTCCACCGTTGCCGCAAGGACGCATAGCCATATTCGTGGGAAGCCATAAACGTTTCACCGATGAAGACACCAATACCATTGACGCTTTTTGCTCAACGAACGATGCTGTTGTTTTTTGCGATGCTGCAAGCAACTATTACGGACGTTATCGTATACAGTTTGCTCTGCCATTGGCACAGGAGAATTATGATTCGTCCTTCATGTACCCCGATCTGCTTATTCATATCGGTGAGATAACAGGAGATTACACCGCAGGACGGTTGGCTCATAAGGAAGTGTGGCGTGTGTCGGAAGATGGTACATATCGTGACTTCTTTCATTGTCTCACCCACCTGTTTAACATGAGTGAACGTGAGTTCTTCAGCCATTATGCGGCATCAGGCACAGGCAACCACTCCTATCTTGATGCTTGCCGTACAGAATATGAAATTACAGCAAGCAAAATTCCGGAACTGCCTTTCAGTAACGGGTGGATAGCACACCATACAGCCCATCTCATACCTGCCGGTTCACACGTTCAGCTCGGAATACTCAATTCGTTGAGACATTGGAATTTCTTTCCCTTTACCGACGGGGTGACATCACAGGTCAACGTCGGAGGATTTGGCATCGACGGCTGCGTATCATCGCTGGTGGGGGCTTCGCTCGTTCATCCTGACAAACTCTATTTCGGCATTTTCGGTGATCTCGCTTTCTTCTATGACATCAACGTGATTGCATCTGCATCTATTAACAATAATCTCCGGATTATGGTGATCAACAATGGAAAGGGCACGGAATTCCGCAATTATAACCACATTGCCCAGATTTTCGGTGACGATGCCGATAAGTATATGGCGGCAGCTGGGCATTTCGGCAACAAGTCGCAGCAACTCCTGCGCCATGCAGCCGAGAACTGCGGTTTTGAGTACCTTACTGCCTCAAATAAGCAAGAATACCTTACAGCTGCCGAGCGTTGGCTCATACCCGAAGTCACGGATCGTCCGATGCTTTTCGAGGTGTTTACCGACAGTAAGGATGAGAATGTAGCCCTTTATACCCTTTGCCATATAAGAAGTTCTAAAAATTATGTATTGAAGCATAAAGTCAAAATTTTTGCCAAGGGAATACTTGGAGAGGGTGGTGTGAGAGTTGTAAAGAACTTATTGGATAAATGATCTGATTTAGGCTGAACGATAACATTTTGTAAATCAATAAGTCTGAATACCTGAAGGATATTTTATAAAAACTTGTAGTAGGGTGTAACTCAATAAATTAAGAATTAATGAGAATAGGGATACTAACTTGCTGGAGTAGCAAAGACAACTACGGGCAACAGTTGCAATGCTGGGCGTTGCAGCAATACCTTAGAGGACAAGGGCACCAGCCCTATCTTGTGAGATTTGTAGCGCAATGTCCATCATTGTGGAAACATGTTATGAATAAATTTCAGCTTTCGACATTTAAACATCTTATTAGTGGCAGGCGTTCACGAGAAAAAGCTGAATGGAGAATTGAAAAGCAACTTGCCGCCATCAATAAAGCGAATAATCCCAAGCGGGAATTTGACAAGTTCAGGAACAAGTATATTGCAATGTCTGACAGGATTTATACAACCCTATCTGAGTTAAGGGAATCCCCTCCTGTTGCTGATGCATATATAACAGGTAGCGATCAGGTCTGGTTTGATACGCTTTCAAATCCCAACAACAGGGCTTGGTATCTTGATTTTGGGTCAGAATCAGTTTTACGTATCTCATACGCAGCAAGTATCGGACGGGAAATTCTTCCGAGCGAACAGAAACTTTTCACCCGGTTGATACAAAGGCTTGACGCGGTCAGTGTACGCGAGCAGTCAGGATGGGAACAATGTCAGAGGGCCAGTCGCACGGATATCATGCAGGTTATAGATCCCACCCTCCTTATTGACAGCCAATCCTATTCGGCTTTGACAAAAGGGGAGAAGCTGCATAATGAAGATTATATATTCGTATATGTGCTTAATGTACGCACACAACAAGAAATACATGCCGGTGAAATCGAGTCTTACCGGTTATCAAAGGGGCTGAAACTGAAGACGGTGTATTCATCCGGTTATTATCAGGGGCGTAACTTGTTTGAAGGCAACGATAGCTTGTCGGCCACTATTCCGGAGTGGATCACCCTCATCCGCGATGCCCGTTGCGTAGCCAGCAGTTCCTTTCATGGTATTGTATTTAGTATTATTTATCACCGGTCATTTGTTGCAATACCTCTTACGGGTAAAAGGAGCAAAGCCAATGCCCGTCTCACATCATTGCTTGGAAGTCTTGGTTTGCAAGAGCGTATCATGGCTGATGGATCCGACTTTAAAGCATTGATGGACAAGCCCATCGACTGGGATGATGTAGAACGGAGACTCTCTGCGTTGCGCAGCAAATCATGGGAGTTCCTTCGTGATGCACTATCTAAAAAGAAAAAGATATGAAGAATCCGGTGATCTCAATTATTATCCCCGTATATAATGCGGAAGAGTACCTGAGACGTTGTTTAGACAGCTTTGTGGCGCAGACTTTCACGGATTGGGAAGTCTGGCTGATTGATGACGGATCGACTGACAGATCAGGAGCGATTTGTGATGAATATGCTGACCGCGATTCGCGTTTTTGTGTGATACACAAGGAGAATGGCGGTGTCGCATCCGCACGTCAGGCGGGGGTGGATAATGCACGGGGTGAATATTCCATCCATGCGGACGCCGATGACTTTGTGGAGCCTGCGATGCTTGCCGACATGCTTTCCTACATTCGTGAAACGGGTGCAGATCTTGTTGTAACCGACTTTTACGGTGAGAATAAGCGAGGTTTCCGATATGTGAGCCGCCAGCGACCTACGGGTAACACTACTTCACAACTTATCGACGATGTTATTCACGGGCGGGTTCACGGTTCGCTTTGTAACAAGCTTATGCGTCATGATTTATATAAAAAATATAATTTACGTTTTTTCAATGGAGTGGACTATTGCGAAGATGTGCTTATTCTCGCCCAATTGGCACGTCACTCCCAGCGCGTGGTCTCTTTGACCCGTGCTTACTACCACTATTGTTATGCTCCGAAGAGCATAACACGAGATATTTCGATAAAGACTTATAATATGCAAAAGGAATACGTAAAAATGCTTGACAAAATAGGGGGGGGTAAAAGCTACCTTGTCCGTCTCGCGGCTCACCGTGCAAAACTTGATGCGCTACGAAACGGCCTGATGACCCGTGATGAATATTACTCATTCTTTCCTTCTTGCAAAGATGTGTGCATAGACACCCCCAACCTTGAATCGTATCTTTTCGGAGTGACAGCACTCGGTGGCCATTACCGCATGGCGGTGGCAATGTTCCGTACGCTTCAATTCTTTCGGAAAATACTATCTTTTATGCTGAGTCCCGTAAAACATTATCTTACAAGTATCTGAGTCTATACAGCCATGTGGCGCAGATAAAACGGAAAGGATGAATCATCCAACTCATTTTTTATTTGCATCACATAGCTATGAACATCTTATTTTTTACAACTTATCAGCTTTCGCCTACCAAGGGAGGTACAGAGCGTATAACACTTTCTTTAGCCAACATACTGCGTAGTCGATATGGATACAAATGTTATTCCGCATATATGGTACCCGACAAGATTGACAAGCTTGAATATCTTGACGGATCATTTTGTCTACCTCGTTGGTATGGCAAGGCTTGGCGGAAGCAATTGCACCGATTTGTAACGAGCCATCAAATTTCGATTATCATCAATCAAGGATCATTCAACATGCAGCCAAGGTTTGCTGACTGCTTGAAAGGGATGGGCATCAGATTTATATTGGTCCATCACTTCGAGCCAGGATGGGGGGAACATTTCATAACGTTCCGCAGCATATTCTTCAAATTGCTTCATTCGCCTAGGTTGTTATCCTCTTGTCGGGCGCTACTTTATCTTATAACATATCCATTATTTAAAATGCATTATAACGCAAGCATATCATGCCAATATCACCGTGGTTATGAAAGCGCGCACCGCATGGTGCTGCTTTCCAGGGGCTTCCGCCAACAGTTTCTCGATTATGCCCGCATAACCGATGGTAGTAAACTGCGCTTCATTCCCAATATGTTGTCCTTCTCTGCGTTCCTGTCTGAGACAGAGATACCCCATAAAGAGAAAATTGTACTTGTGGTTGCCCGTCTGGAGGAAACTCAAAAACGTATTTCCCATATCCTGCGTATTTGGCAACAGATTGAACAAAGTTCGGGAAATAAGGATTGGACGCTTCATATCGTCGGGCACGGTATGGACGAAGCCCGTTATTATCGCTTGGTCCGTCAACTCGGTCTGCAGCGAGTCACGTTTCATGGTCGTCAAAATCCGGAGCCTTACTATCGCAGGGCATCTCTTTTTATGATGACCAGCCGCAGTGAGGGGTGGGGGCTTACCCTCACCGAAAGCCAGCAGATGGGTGTCGTTCCATTGGCATACGACAGTTACAGTTCACTCCGTGACATCATAACAGACGGATATAATGGTTTCATCATTCCGGATACGGATATCAATACATACGCAAGCCGAATGCTTGAATTAATGAACAATGATGAATTACGTCGGAAAATTGCATGTCAAGCCATTGAAAGTGCACATAGATTCGAGCCTGCAACAGTAGCGGATAAGTGGGTGAAAGTGATAGAAGAGTAATATTCCATTTATGAAGATAAAAAATGAGACAAAGAAAACTGAGATAAAAAGAATTATAAAAATTATTATCAGGAAATCAAATTATGGGCGTGAAAACGAAACGTACAAAAGCATAATACTCGTTTTAGGATATAAGGATTTGATAATTAAATATATAAGTAGGGATAATAGGATAGAGTACTATAAAACGAAACGTACAAAAGGTTTAAGTTGGTTTAGTTTTGGTTTAAGACGAAAGCAAAGTGTTTAAGCAGGTGTTTAATGCGGCTTTGCTTCAGGTTTAATTTGCTTTAATCGCATGGGCGGTCAGGTGGCTTTTTAGAGGCTTTCTGACCGCTTCCTTTTGTTTGGCGGCAATGCTTACAAATGGGCAAGAACTGCGTTAAATGGGGCTTTTGCCCGTATGTCTGTTCGTTTCCTAACATGGAGTCGGTATTGGAAAGGTGAGGTTGCAAATGGAACACAAACACTGTTTAATGGGTATTTAACCGCCTGTTAAATGAGCCTTCGGAAATGATAGAATTAAGGTAGTAAATGTTCGTGTAGGTAGGAGGTAAAATGGTACGTTTCGTTTAAAAAATAGGTGTTGGGTATAGTGTTGGGTATAGTGTTGGGTATAGTTATCGGTAGGGGAATACTCCCCCCAAATGGCAAAAATGACTATAAAAAAGCGGCTTTTTCGTGAAAATCTACCCCTTTAATTCCTTTTTGAATATAGGAAAAATAACGGCTATAATCTGTATAAGTAATTGATTATAAGTGCTTAATGCATGATTTACTCTCCAAAAATGAAGAAAATAGCTAATCATCATCCTTTTTGCCCCATTTTAGGGATGTCGGCAGTATGAATGTAGACAGTGTGTTGGTGTACCGAATTAGCCGACATTGGCAATAGTATCGGTGTTCGCATTGGTTGCATTTTTTTCAAAACGCTGTTGCATTTGGGCTATGCGCTCACGTAGCTGCCCGATTTCTTCGGACATAGTACGAATCGTTGCGTCTTTTTCTTGAATTATTGCGAATAATTTATCTTCAATCCCTGTGCTGGGTGAAGCACCGACCACTTTCTCCTCTTCGGGGCGGAAATCAAAAGCATCTCCTCTACCTGTTATAAACCATGTAGTGTTTACTTCCGCAATTGCGCATACTTTTTCCACTACATCAAAGGACGGCTTCCCCTGTCGTTTTCCTACTATATTTTCAACAACAGACGGAGCTACTCCAATTGCACTGGCAAAAGCACTCTTGTTGCCTCCATATAGCGTGCGTATTATCTTTCCGAACCGTTCATTTATACTCATAAGTAATCAAAAAATAGCGCATTTGCGCAAAATAATTCTATTTTTATTTGTTATATGCGCAAATGCGCATTATCTTTGCAACGGATTAAAAAATTAACCAGCGCCCAAATATACGAAAAAAAGGTGATATGGTGAATTTAAGGTGTAAAACATAAACAAGCAACAATGAAAAAGTACATTCATGTGACTAAGGAAGATCGTCATTTTTTGGCACAAGCATTCGGAGTGTCGGACGTTACGGTATGGAAAGCGCTCAAATACGAGCAGGACACTAACACCATTCGGAAAATTCAGTTTCACGCCCTGCAACGTGGTGGTATTCTAATGATTGTTTCCCCCGCAATGGAAACAATGCACGATGTTGACGGCTATATGCGTCAGTATTTCCCCAATGGTGTGATGCTGGAATGCGATAAGAACACGGGGCGTGTGGACATCATCAAGGACGGCAAGCCGGTGAAGAACTACAAAAACGTAATGTTAAACCAGTTTCCTGCCATACAGGCGGAAGCACAAAACCTTTAAGCCATGAGCAAAAACAGGATCAATCGTCAAGGTGGTACTCGAAAACAATCTCAACCCCTTTCTTGTAGGCCAGATTTGAGAATAGAGATTTCATTAGTTCAACCCTTAAATATGCCTGTTCCAGACAGGAATATTGAAAGGATAAAGGCAGCGTCAGGGTGCCTTCTTCATCAAATGAATGTTGTAAATAGTTTGGTTCGGGTGCAAGATCGGACTTTTCCCATACAATCAAGAAAGCCCGAGCCACAACTTGTAGAATGCCTGATATATCAGACAGAAACTCTTCTAAATATTCTCGAACGTTATGTTCTTCCACAGCTGGAGCGGACAAGTGACAGTAAATATTGACTTCCATAAATGTAATTTTAACAACCGCTACAAATATACGCAAATTATGGAATATTACGGTAACACGCTTTGTATAAGCCATGCAGAATTAACGGCAGGCATCATGTCGAAATCTAACCTTAACTACTATGTAAGAGAGGGGAAGATTAAGCAGGTGCAACGTGCCTGTTATGGTACACCCGCGCTGTTTGCCGTTGAAAGCCTGCCATTAAAATACCGCACGGAGGTTTACCGCCGCAACCCCGACTTACAGGAAAAAGCCGACAGCAAGCCTTTTATGGATACAATCACCCCGGACGGACAGGCCATGCGGTTTTATGAGGCCTACGTGCTGCCCGATGGTCGCCATCTCTCCCCCGAGAAGCAGGCGGAATATTCAAACAACTGTGCCATCATGAACGCTTTTCGGCAGTGTATCGAAACCAGCAACAGTCACCGCATGCGTCAGAGCAAACCGCGTGTGAACAAGACGGAGTTCTGGCGCAAGGCCGCGGCAGCCCTGCCTCGCCTGGCTGACCGCTTCCCGCACTCGTTACCCGAAAGCGATCGCCGCCTGCAACGCAAGTTCAACGAGTACCTGCACGAGGGTTATGCGTGCTTCATCAGCAAGAAATTCCAGAATATCAACGCCGCAAAGGTGGATGACGAAGACAAGGAAAGCGTTTTAACGGTCATACTTGCGCACCATAACAACCTTGACGACGTAACAATCGCGGGGTATTATAACCGTGAAGCCCGCAAGAACGGCTGGAAAGAGATCACCCCCTCCGCCGTCGGTGTGTGGCGAAAGAAAAAAGACCTTATAATTTCAGTCGGCCGCCGCGGTCTTACGAATTTCCGCAACGAAAAGAGTATGCAAGTGAAGCGCAGCCGTCCGACCGCTCCGTTCCTGATGTGGACGCTTGACGGTTGGGATGTGGAACTGCTCTATCAAAAGACCAAGACGAACAGCAAGGGACACAACGTTGCCAATTACGACAACCGTCTGACGTTGGAGGTGGTGCTTGACCCGTGTATAAATTACCCGATAGGGTATGCCATCGGCACGCACGAGACCCCCGATTTGATAGCCGAAGCACTGCGCAATGCAGCCAAGCACAGCGAGGAGCTTTTCGGGGTCATGCTTCGGGCAAACCAGATACAATGCGACCACTATGCCATTAAGGCCATGACGCCTGTTTATGGCGTGATGGGCAAATTGCTGACCCCCGCCCGCGTGAAGAACGCCAAGTCAAAGGTAATAGAACCGTATTTCGACTACCTGAATGAAACCTACTGTAACAAGTGGAACAACTGGAGCGGCTACGGCGTGACGACGAACCCGAAACGCCAGCCCAATGCGGAAGCCCTGAACAGGCTTCGGCACAGTTTCCCCGACGAGGCAGGCGTCCGCCGCCAGATAGAGGAAATGATACAGGCTGAACGCGCCTTAAAAATAGCGCAGTTCCGCGCATTGATGGAGAACCTGCCGACGGAACGCCGCCTGCCTTTGAACCGTGAGGCGTATCTGTACAGCTTCGGCGCGGCGACAGGCTTCAAGAACGCCATCGAGGGCAGCGGCCTGCGCCCCACGCTTCTGGGTATGAAGCGCGACTATGACTGTTTTGACATCCGTTTCAGGGAACACACGGGAACACGCTGGACGGTCAAGTACGATCCTGACAACCTGCATGAGGTTCTGGCTGTGAATGAAGACGGCACGCTGCGTTTCATGCTGACAGAAAAATACGTGCAGCCGATGGCACTTGCCGACCGAAAGACGGGTGATGCCGCGGAACTTCAAAAGGTGTTTGATTTTAACGAACGGCTGGAGGGGTACGTTCTGGAGAACCTGAATGCCGCTTATGAAAAGGCCGATACGTACATGCGTGAGGATAATACGTTAAACCGCCTACTGTTATGTGACAGCCGCGGCCAGCATAAACTGCCGAAAGCGCAGAAACGTCTGAAAGCTGTTGATGTGGAGGCGATAGAAGTTAAGACGGTGGAAGTTCCCATTATACCGCAGGGCGCACCCTCGACAGATAAAGACGATTATTCAATTTTCTAAAACGAAATAAGATGCAAAAGGACGAAAAACAACAGATTGCCGCACGTCTTAAAGACTACTGCGCGCAGAAAGGCAGCCAAAACAAGGCGGCCAACAGCATGAACGGCGTAAGCGCGGCCACTGTCAGCAAGGTGCTGGCAGGAGATTGGGACACCATCAGCGAGGAAATGTGGCGCACGATAGCCGCCCAGACGGGACACGAGGCAAAAGCGTGGCGCATTGCTGAAACACGCGCGTACAGCCGCATGGGCTTCCTGCTTGACAATGCCCGCGAGGACAGCCTTGTATTGGCCGTTACGGGTGATGCCGGATGCGGTAAGACGGAAGCCATAAAGAACTACGCCGCCGCGCACCGCCACGTTTACCACCTCTGCTGCTCCGAGTATTGGAACCGCCGCACGTTCATGGGCAAGCTGCTGCAATGTATGGGTGTGGACTTCACGGGCAGCACGGTGTCGGATATGATGGACGACATCATCGACACGCTCAAACGCAAGGAAAATCCGCTTGTGGTGCTTGACGAGGCCGACAAACTTTCGGATCAGGTGCTTTATTTCTTTATCAGCCTTTACAACCAGCTGGAGGGACACTGTGGAATCATCCTTTGCGCCACCAATTTTCTGGAGAAGCGCATTAAAAAAGGGCTGCGCACCAAACGCAAGGGGTACGAGGAAATTTACAGCCGCATGGGACGCAAGTTCGTGGAGTTGCAGGTGGTGAACAGCGAGGATGTAGCCGCCATTTGCGTAGCAAACGGCATTACAGCCACGAACGCCATCAACCGCATAGTGGAGGACTGCGAATGTGATTTGCGTCGTGTAAAACGCGCTATTTGGGCTTTGCAAAAGGAGGATAAATAAATAGCTATGGGACGGGCGATAAGCAATAAAAACGTACTGACGGCAAAATTTGAGGTGGCCGACTTTGACGGGGCATTTCTTGCCAGCTTCGGACGGCCGGAACTGCGTGGCGCATGGATAATCTACGGCGGCAGCGGCTCAGGTAAAACCACCTTTGTGATGCAGGTCTGCAAGTACCTTACCCGCTTTCGTCGCGTGGCATATAACAGTCTGGAGCAGGGTTTAAGCCTGTCATTGCAAAAAGCATGGGAGCGCGTGGGCATGGCGGAAGTCGGCAACCGCATTATACTGCTGAATAAAGAACAGCTGAAAGAATTGCGCACCCGTTTGAAGAAGAAACAAAGCCCTGACGTGATTGTGATTGACAGCGTACATTATTTAAGACGCTTCAATATGGATCAGTACCAGACTTTGCGTGACGAGTTCCCCGGCAAACTGTTTATTTTCATTAGCCATGAAAAGGCAGGCCAGCCCAAAGGCACGATGGCACAGAACATCCGCTATGACAGTGAGATAAAAATACGTGTGGAGGGTTACAAGGCATTCGTCACTACCCGTTACGAGGTTGCCGACCTCGGTGAGGGCGGCGCGGACTTCGTGATATGGGAAGCAGGCGCACAGGAGTATTGGATTGATAAAATGTAAAATGATATGACAGAAAACAAAACGATGGATGAAATCCACAGGGATATTTTGAAGAAGTTCCACACCCTTTGCAGCGTGTTGGGGCTGACTGACGCGGAGAAACGCGCCATTGTGGAAAGCTACGGTGTGGAAAGCAGCCGCGACATGGATACCCACGATTTGATAAACGTGTGCGGTCAGCTTTCGGCACAGGTGAATGAAAAGACGGGCGCGGGTGAAATGGACAAACTGCGCAAGCGTGTAATGGCCGCCATCGGCGGCTATCTGAAAGCCACGGGCAAAGAGAGTAACGCCACGGTGATTAAAGGTATTGCCTGCCGTGCCACGGGACACACGGACTTTAACAAGATACCGCGTGAAAGGTTGCGCAATCTGGTGGCCGCGTTCAACAACAAGGTAAAAGACATACAGGCGGTAAATGACATTGCCGACACCCTGTTTATGCAAACACTGTTAGGTCATGGGAACAAAAGACAGGCAAATGCGTAAGGAGCGCAATCTGCGCTACTGGATGCGGAAGAAAGGCTACCTGTTCAACCGTGAACAACGGGTGGTCATACTTCCGGAGGACAGCAAGAACCGCAGTGCGGTACAGGAAAAACGGCTGCGGACATTGGGATATGATTTTCAGTATAATATGTTTCAAACAAATCAGTAATGAATATAAAGAGATTGATAAACGAAGTCGGAAGTTCGTACATCTCATATAGGCAATATTGCGATAAAGTAGCGATAGAAGCTCAAAAGTATATAGATTGGGACAATGATATAGGTTGTGAATACTTCCCTTCTGATGGCGTTTGTCTTACAACGACAGATGCAGATGTTTGTCCGGCTACTGCTTTCTTTAGAGTAATCGAAGAGAAAGGGAAAGATTTCTCAATCGGAGTTTAAAAGTATCTGTGTATAACTAATAACAAAACAGGCATGAATAAAATAAAGAATCGCTGGCTTGCTCTACGAGCCTATAAAATCAGAGTTAAACAATACCCTTACAATGAGCTATTGATTGATAGAAACAATCTCGCTTTTGTCCGTAGAGAAAATGACGGAAACCGATGTGATTGTTTCGGGCATTGGCGTAACTATTGGAATACGATGCCATTTTAATAAACTAATAACAAATCAGGTATGAGTGTAAAAAGCGACATCATCAAAGTAACACCTCCTGCATTTGTCGGGGGTGGCAATCTGAAAGAAGACATCATCAGCAGCGGTCATTCGTGCGGGTATTGTCACGGTAACGGCTTCTTTTGGAGTGAAGAACTGCGGGAGCGTGTGAAAAAAGACTGCCCCGTGTGTAACGGTAGCGGTAAACTCGATGCCGTGATAACAATCGAGTGGAAACCATCAAATAATCATCAAAAATGAGAAAACCAACTTATCAACAGGTAATTAGAATGATAGTCGCCATGCCTTTTGCGTTGGTCGCCTTTGTTCTGATATTTTCAGGCATTTTGTTAAAAGCGGCGGGATGCTTGTGCGTGCTGGATTTTACAGCAGCCAAACGTGAAATAGAGCAGATGAACAGCATTTAATCCCTTTTTTAATAACTTCAAAATCCGTTTAATATGGAAAATGTAACAATGACAGCGGAAGAACGCCAAGAATTTGAGGCGTACCGCGCGGAGAAACAAAAGAAAGAAGCTTCGGCACAGCGCAAGCGGCAGCGCGAGAACTACGCCGCGATGGTAGATGACGAACTGCGTACCACACTACCCGTCCTCCAAGAGTTGAGCGAACAGATTAAGACGGTCAAGAACACCGTTTTCGGCAACTTCGACGCCATTCTGAGAATGAAGTCGGAGGTTCTGGGACTGACGAAAGACGACCAGCGCAGCCATACGTTTACCTCCGGCGACAGCAAACTGCGTCTTACCCTCGGTGTGAACACCATCGACGGTTACCGTGACACGGTGGAGGACGGCATCTCGATGGTCAAGGAATATATTGAAAGCCTTGCCAAAGATGAAACGAGCAAAGCCCTTGTGAATGCCGTGCTGCGTCTGCTTTCCCGTGACCAAAGCGGGAACATCAAGGCCAGCCGCGTGCTCCAGCTCCGTAAGATGGCCGAGGAAACGGGCAACGAGCGTTTTATCGAGGGCGTGCAAATCATCGAGGAAAGCTACCAGCCCACCGAAACAAAGAAATACATTCGTGCTGAATATAAAAACGAAAAGGGTGCTTGGGTAAATATTCCGCTCGGCATGACCGACGTGGAATAAAAAGCCGCGCCAGCTCCATCTGCTAAAATATAGCGAACCGGCGCAAAGCCTTTGCAAAAGGACATTTGCAAAGGTAATAAAAAGGAAGCAGATGGAGAAACGAAAACACCACGAAAGTACCATAGAGCGCATAAGGATGGTTCGAACCATTACCGAGCGTTACTATGAAAGCGGCAATCAGGCGCGATGTTACAAGGCCGTATGGCGGCAGCATATTTTCCCGACGTTCAAAATTTGCTATCGCACCTACATGAATTATTTAGGCATACCGACCCCTCCGCCAGTGCAGCAGCCGAAACAGCTCACATTATGGAATGAAATAGAAGGAAATTCCCTCGAATAATCCGGGAATTTCCTTTTTATTCTTTATATTTGCCCCAAAACATAACATATATAGGTCATGAAATTTATTATTATTTTATTTTTAATGCTATCCGCAGTATTGCCTTCAAAAGCGGATAAATATGCCGAATATTTTGAATGTGCGGATAAAGAGAACGTCCCGGTAATGATCGATAATTTGTTATCTAAAGGAACCAGAAAATACAGGCTCAAAGAGATTCGTAAGCGCAATAAAGACAGCGATCATATTGCATATTACGAATATGTTGGGGTAAATGCCAATTTACCGGATAGCGTACAATTGGTTGTAGAAATCAATTTCCTTATGAAAGGTGCAAACCCCGATTTGGGGGTAACGGGGACTCCGGTATATCGAATAAACTCTATTATCGGAGAATATTTGGATTTATTTCCGATATATCAAATAGTCTCCCCAGAGGTGACAGCAGAAAGTGTTGTTCGAAACGGAGCCAATACAGATATCTCTGATACTCCTTACCCAATTCATTACAGTATAAGAAAGACATCGTCCGGCTACTGGAAATTTAGGAGGTTTTAGTCTCCAATCTATGTTATTCTCAGTTTAACCGAATTTATCTGAACATTTTTGGGTGTTGCCGTTATGTCCTGCGCGCTGGTGATGTACCGCTCGACACTTTCCATCAGTTCCGCGTGGTCGTGATTAGTCGCCGAGGTGGTCAGCTGGAAGCCTGAAAAGTTACCCCCTCGCAACCCCTGCATGGCGGAGTTTATCCGGTCTATCAAATCAAGAAATTCCAGCGCATCGGACATTTTCGGGTCGGCAACCCCGTGTGTGCCGATGGCGCGTGTCACCAGATGCAGGCGCACGGCCACGTCTCCGCGTCGTGCGCCGTTGTTCTGCTGCCGCCACTCTATCGGCTCGAACTCCACGAACACGGCAGGCAAAGGCC